>CAKZVG010000472.1 GCA_937921835.1 uncultured Bryobacteraceae bacterium
ACGTCGAGCGCCTGCCGGCGCCGCTCCCCCGCGGGATCCTGGGCGGCGGCCAGCGCGGCCAGCAGAAGGGACAATGCAAACCGGGCCAACATAACCTTTCAGCATAGTCGTCTTGCGGATTCGCCGCGAATCATGAAATCATGGGTAGCCTACGAAAGGATCTCATTATGCCTGAGCTGAAGGTCTTCTCCCCGCGCGCCCCCTTCTCCCGGCGCGGGTTTCTTGGCGGGTGCGCGGCCTGCGCGGGCGCGGCGGCCTGTCCCGCCCTCGCCACGCCCGCTCTGCCGGGACCGCCGGCCGGCGTCAAGACCCAGGTCAAGCTGGTCTTCAGCCAGCCCGCCAAGCCGGTCGAGGGCTGGCCGTACCTGGGCTACGACTACGAGACGCGCAAGGCGGGGATTCTGAAGCGGCTGCGCGAGGCGTTGCCCAACGTCGAGTTCGATCCGGTCACCCCCAAGGCCACCGAGGACGCGGCGCAGATCCTCGCCTCGGGCGCCGCCATGGATGGTTTCCTGGTCTACCTGCTGGGTATCCCCTCACCGCGGGTGGCCCTACCCATCGCCACCTCAGGCCATCCGGTGATTCTGGCCGACGACCTATACGGCGGCACGGGGGAATTCCTCGGCGTCTACGCCGGCGCCAGACGCAAGGGCTTCAAGGTTGCGGCGGTGTCCTCCTCCCGGTTTGAGGACCTGGTGCAGGCGGTCCGGGTGTTTGAGACGCTCAAGAAGCTGAAGTCCTCGGTGATCCTCAACGTCAGCGAGCGGCCGCGCCCCGACTCCGAGGCGATCCAGAGTTGTTTCGGCTGCACGGTGCGCACCACCGCCTCGGAGGAGATCAACGACGCCTACCGCAAGGCCGACCCGGCCGAGGCGCGCCAGTACGCTGAGACCTGGATCAAAGGCGCCAAGAAGGTGGTCGAGCCTTCACGCGAGGAGATCGGCAAGTCCGGCCTGATGTACGTGGCCATGCGGGACATGCTGGCGGCCAACCGCGCGCAGGCCATCGATGTCGACTGCCTGCACCTGTTCTACCGCCACAAGCTGCCCGCCTATCCTTGCCTCGGATTCCACCAGCTCAACGACGACGGCCTGGTGGGCGCCTGCGAGGCGGATCTGAAATCCACCATCACCATGCTCGCCATGGCCTACCTGGTGGAGCGCCCGGGATTCATCTCCGACCCGGTCATCGATACCTCCCGCAACCAGATCATTTACGCCCACTGTGTGGCGCCCACCAGGGTTTGGGGCCCCAAGGGCGCCAAGTCGCCCTATGTGATCCGCGACCACGCCGAGGATCACAAGGGAGCCGCGGTGCAATCCTACCTGCCGCTCGGGCAGATGACCACTACCCTCCTGCTGCACCCGCTGCGCAAGGAGATCGTCTTCCATCAGGCGAAATCGGTGGCCAACGTCGAGGAAGACCGCGCCTGCCGCACCAAGCTGGCGGCGGAAGTGAAGGACCCGTGGAAGCTTCTGACGGAATGGGACCGCTGGGGCTGGCACCGGGTGACCTACTACGGCGACCTTCGCGCGCCGGTGGAGGCCTTCGCCGCGCTGGCCGGCTTCACCCTGGTGGTGGAGGGGTAGCCTTCAAAGGCTTTTGACGAAGGAGCGCGTGTACCGCCGCGCACTCCGCGCCCGGCCGGTGGATTCGTCCACGTCGACGATGACGGCGTGCAATTCGACGCCCTTGCGGGCGGCTTCCATGCGGACCGGCAGGGAGGTGAGGAAGCGCCGCAGGACAATGCTCTTGTCGACGCCGATGATCGAGTCGTAGGGGCCGGTCATCCCGGCGTCGGTCTGATAGGCGGCCCCGCCCGGCAGGATGCGCGTGTCGGCGGTGGCGATGTGCGTGTGCGTGCCGATCACGGCCGAGACGCGCCCGTCCAGGTGCCACCCCATGGCCATCTTCTCGCTTGTTACCTCGGCATGGAAGTCCACCAGCCGCACTTTCACGTCGCCGATTCCGGCCAGCAGTGCGTCCGCCTTCTTGAAGGGACAGTCCGTGGCCACCATGTGCACCCGCCCCTGCAAATTGATGACGGCGCACTCGACCCCGTTGCGGGCCTTCACGATGGCCATCCCTCGTCCCGGCAGTTCGTCGGGGTAGTTGGCCGGACGAAGCAGCCGGGGCTGGCGGGCGAAGTAGTCGTGGATCTCGCGCTTATCCCACACGTGGTTACCCGTGGTGAGGACATCCAGACCGAAAGAGAGCAACTCGTCGGCAACCAGCGGCGTGATGCCGAAGCCACCCGCGGCGTTTTCGGCGTTCGCCACTGCGAGCTGGATTTTCTCCTCGGAGATGATCTCCTGAAGCAGCCCGCCGACTGCGCCCCGGCCAGCCGACGCGAACACGTCCCCGATAAAAAGCAGATTCATCAATTACCAGTCCAAACAATAGAAAACAGGCTGTTTCAGGCGGGAACCAAGGTGGAGTGGGAGCGCACCACTCAGCCGTCCCAGCCTCGCTCATTGACCCCTAAATCCACAGGGGCGGAGCCCCCCGGGCGCCTTTAGGCTTCTCCATGGCGTCACCGCCGGAGCCTGCTCACCAGCGCAATACCGAGTCGGACCCCAGAGTATTGAGTGTTGGATCAATTTTTTCGAGGCCAGCCAACCAACTTCGCAGGAACGCCCCACGAAGATTGTACCATCGAACGGGCCGGCCCCCCGTCACCGGCGATGCAAACACTCGGCAATCTCCTTTTCCGAAATGGCGCCCTCGCGGATCACCCGCCAATACGGCTCGGTGACATCCACCGTGGTGGCGCCCGTACCCGGACACACCCCTCCATCCACCACCAGGTCAACCCGCCCGTCCATCACCGCGAAGGTTTCAATGCCGCTCCGGCAAGTGGGCTGTCCCGAGATGTTGGCGCTGGTGGCGATCAACGGCTGCGCCAGCCATTCCAGCAGCGCGTTGGCCACCTTCGAGCGCGACTGGCGGAGCGCCAGGCGCCCGGTATTCCCGGTGATCTTGAGCGGAACCTTGGCCGAAGCGGGCACGATGATGGTCAACGGACCGGGCCAGAAGTGGCGCGCGAGAATGTAGAAACGGCTTGAGATCTCGCTCGTAAGATCTTCCGCCATGAACAGGTCGGACACCAGCAGCGGAAGCGAACGCTGCGGCTCGCGGCCTTTGGCGGCGAACACCCGGCCGACCGCCTGGAGGTTCAATGGGTCGGCTACCAGGGTGTAGAGCGCATCGGTGGGAATGGCGACCACTTCGCCGCGGCGGATGGCCGCCGCCGCCCGTTCGATGGCTTCTGGTTCCGGTTGATCGGCGTCGATTTGGATAAGGTCGGTAGCCACGGTTGGGTTATCGCCAACAGGCACCCCCGGCGCCTGCCGGAAGGGCCCGGCGCCGGCAGCCCAGGCGAGCCGGCGGATTGCGCGCCTCGCGCGTCAGCCCCCCGGCGGGGAGGGGCCTGGCGCGCGGCCAAGGCCGATTGTACCGCATCGCGAAGAATCGTTTCAATTGAATGATAAGGCTTTACCCGTCGCGCAACCCGGGCTGCATTACAGCGCAGTAAGGTTGGTAGTGTGGATCTCCCGCTCTGGCTGTGCTAGAGTATCAGACGGTCTGCCGCGGGGCTGGGAACTCCCGCGGGCGGCGCCTGTTCTGGCCAACGAGGAGGGCAACTGGGGTGGCACACTTCCGCAATGTCCCCGGCAAGGGGAAATGGAACGCGGACGAATCCACGCTAACGGTCACTAATGGCGACGACGTGGAACTGGTCCTTTGGGGTGGCGGGCCGGACGGCAAGCCGCTGGTGCTGGCGGTCACCAATGGCAACCTCATTTCCGGCATAACGGAGAAAGCGGGACCGGGCGCCGCCGAACGCACTTTCCTGTTCAAGGCAAAGGGGCCGGGCACGGTCACGTTGTTCGCGCGCGTGGGCGGGCCGAACGGCAACGACTACGTCAAGCCGCTGAAGCTGATCATTCTGCCCAAGAAAGCCTCCTCCATCGGGCCGGAGCACGTGGTGCTCTTCGCCGGCAAGGAGAGCGACTCGGAAGACATCGCGCTCGAATCGTACCAGAAGGCAGTGGCGGCGGGCGGCACGGCATACCACATCAAGTCCTACGAGGATTTCTTCAACCTGTTGGCTCGATACCGCGACGGCGGCCGCAAGATCTCCCGGATGGAAATCAACACCCACGGCGCTCCAGGGTACTGGAGTTTCGGCAACGGCACCGGCATCAACAAGGCTGGACTCGCGTACTTCAAGGGGCATGGCTTCCAATCCGTGTTCTCGCCCGGCGCGCGGATCTTTTTCCACGGCTGCAACATCGCAAAAGGCGAGAAAGGCGAGGAGTTCCTCAAGGAGTTCGGCCTGATCTTCCTGGTGGGCGGCGGCGGAAGCGTTGGGGCCAGCACTTC
>CAKZVG010000473.1 GCA_937921835.1 uncultured Bryobacteraceae bacterium
GCGGCGAACTGCTCGCGGTAAAAGCCGGCCAAGCCGCCGCGGGAGGAAATCATGAGCACGCTGAGGGTGAAGAAGACGGTGACGATGGCGAAGCAGAAGACGCCGGTCATCCAGCCCAGGCGCGCTCCGCCACGCGGGCTCAGCGGCTGGCGGGTGCGGCGGGTGTAGAAGAATACGCCCAGGAATCCGGCTGCGATCAGCCCGCCCAGGATCCAGAGCATGCCGAAATACACCGGCATGGGCACGGAAATCAGCAAGGACATGATGCCGGCGGCGAGGAATCCGGCGCGCACGGCCACCCGGTTGCGGAAGCTGATCTCGGGAGGCGGGGGGGGAGGGGCGAGCGCGGCGGCCGGCTCCGGAGCGCGTTCCTCTTCTTCCCGCCAGGCAGGCTCCTCGAATTGCGGCTTGCCGCACTTGTGGCAGAAACGGGCATCGGGGGGCAACTGCGCGCCGCAGGTACAGAAATCGGGCACTATCTCAGTGTCCTTCAGCGGTGAATGGAGGCGCAAGTTGCGCCTGGAAAGCGGGAGTGTGAGAGCGGCGCCGGTTCCATGCGATGATAATCATAGACCCCCTATGCCTTTCGCTTCGATTCCGGAGGCCATTGAGCACTTCCGCGCCGGACGGATGCTGGTGGTGGTCGACGACGAGGACCGCGAGAACGAAGGCGATCTCACGGTCGCGGCCGAGTTGACCACGCCGGAAATCATCAATTTCATGGCCGTGCACGGCCGCGGCCTGATCTGCCTGGCGCTGGCGCCGGAGTGGTGCGACAAGCTCGATCTGCAACTGATGTCGCCGCACAACACCTCGCGCTTCGGCACCGCCTTCACCGAGACGATCGACGCGGCGCAAGGGGTGTCCACCGGCATTTCGGCGGCCGACCGCGCGCTCACCATCCAACTCGCGATGCGTCCCGAGGCCCGGCCGGAGGATTTCGCCCGCCCGGGCCACGTCTTTCCGTTGCGGGCGCGCAAGGGCGGCGTGCTGGTGCGCGCGGGCCAGACCGAGGCGGCGGTGGACCTGGCGCGGCTGGCGGGGTTGCGGCCGGGCGGCGTGATCTGCGAAATCATGAACGACGACGGGACCATGGCCCGCGTCCCCCAGCTTGCGGAATTCTGCCGCCGCCATGGCCTGCTCATGATTTCCGTGGCCGACCTGATCCGCTACCGTCTTCAGACCGAGAGGTTCATCCGGCGGCACGCCGAGGGCCGTCTGAAGACCGCCTTCGGCGAATTCCGCACCCTGGCCTACACCAGTACGGTGGACCAGGAGATGCACCTGGCGCTGATTCACGGCGAAATCGCGGGCGACGAGCCGGTGCTGGTCCGCATGCACTCGCACTGCGTCTACGGCGACGTGTTCGGCTCGACCGAGTGCGATTGCAGCCGGCTGGTGAGCGCCTCGCTCAAGCGAATCTGTGAGGCCGGCCGCGGGCTGCTGGTCTACCTGCACCAGACCGGGCCGGGCTTCCGCGTCGAAGGCGAGCAGGAATGGGGACGGATTCAGGGCCACCGCCGGGATTTCATGCACTATGCGACGCCGGACGGGCGGCGCCAGCTCCAGCATGAGACCGGAGTCGGCGCGCAGATCCTCTCCGACCTGGGCTTGCGGCGTATCCGGCTGCTGACCAACCATCCGCGGAAACTGGTTGGCCTGGAGGCGTACGGGATCGAGATTGTCGAGCAGGTTCCGCTAGCGGTACACGTGTTCGAGGAAAGCGGCCTCGTGCTGTAATTCCGGGAACCCGCGGCGGTCTTTGTCCGTTGAAAGGGATGAGGTTCCGATCATGAATCGAAGGATGGCTTTTCTCGCCGCCGCACTGGCGGCCCTGACGCTGCCCGTTTCGGCCGCCGTGGACGGCGCGCTGCTGGCGCTGGTTCCCGCCGAGGCGACCATGCTGGCCGGGGCGGATGTCCGCCAGGCCAAGAACTCCCCGTTCGGGCAATTCCTGCTGAGCAGAATGCAGGCCGAGGAGGGCGGCCTCCAGAAGCTGATTCAGGCGACCGGATTCGATCCGCGCCTGGATCTGGACCAGGTGCTCGTGGCTGGCTTCGAGGCGGCTTCGAGCGGGGTGAAAAGCCAGGGGCTGGTGCTGGCCCGCGGCCGCTTCGACATTGCGAGAATCACCGCCCACGCGCAATTGAGCGGGGCCGCGGTCTCCAACGAAGGGGGCACGCCCGTGATCGGGTTTGGCAAATCCGATTCCGGCCTGATGGCCTTCCCGGAGGCCACCCTGGCGGTGGCCGGCGACGCGGCGTGGGTGCGCGCGGCGCTGGCGCGCCGGGCCAGGAGCGGGCCGGCCAACGTCACGCTGGCGAATCTTGCGGCCAACTGGAGCGCCCACGACGCCTGGTTTGTCACCACCGCGGTCTCGCAGTATTCGGGCCGGATCGGCGCGGGCAACCAGAAGCTGACAACGGATCTGTCGCAACTGAAATACGGCGTCTCGGTCACCGACGCTTGTATCGACTGGGAAACTACGGAAAAAGTCCTGCGCGAAGCCCGCGACAAACTCAAGGATGTATTG
>CAKZVG010000474.1 GCA_937921835.1 uncultured Bryobacteraceae bacterium
CGTGCCGAGCGGCTGCTGACGCAAGTGCTGCGCGAAAACCGCGGCTTCGCCGGCGCAGTGAACCAGGGCGTGGCGGCGCTGCCCGGCGCCGCGTGTATCCTATTATTAAACCCTGACGCCGAACTGCTGCACGGGCTGGAGGCGCTGGAGGAACTCTGCCGCGCTCCCGGCGCCGGCGCCGCCGCCGGCTGTCTGCTGAGCCACGCCGGCGCGCCACAAGCCGGATTCAACGTCCGCCGTTTTCCCACCCCCGCCGCGCTGGCCTTCGAAGCCCTGGGTCTGAACCGTTTGTGGCCCGGCAACCCCGTGAACCGGCGCTATCGCGCGGTTGGATTTGACTATGCGCGCGAGGCCGCCGCCGAGCAGCCGGCCGGCGCCTTCCTGATGTTCCGCCGCGACGCCTGGGAGAGAATCGGAGGCTTCGACGAGCGCTTCCATCCCATCTGGTTCGAAGACGTCGACTTCTGCCGCCGCCTGCACGCGGCCGGCTACCGCATTCGCTACACCCCGTCCGCCGCCGCCCGCCACGCCGGTGGATACTCCGCCGCGATGCTTGGGTGGGAGTGCCGCGAGCGGCTCTGGTATGGTAGCCTGCTTAGGTACGGATCAAAGCACTTCGGCGCGGGCGGCCGCCTAGGCGTGGGGCTCGCGGTGATTCTGGGATCGGTTCTCCGGCTGGCGGTGGCGCTTTTCCGCCGGGGGCCGGCCGCGGGTGCGTTTTCCGTGTATGCTGGAGTGATCGGATCGGCGCTGAGAAGCCTGGCGGGTTTCGAGGACAAGCATCATGTTCACCCGCGCTCATGAGGAAGTAGTCAGTTCGCCTGCATGCCCAACAGCGATCTCGTAACCGTCACCATCGTGACCTACAACAGCGGCCGCTTCATCCGCCGCTGCCTGGACTCCATCCTCGAGCAGAGGTATCCGGAGAAGGAGATTGTCGTCGTCGACAACGCTTCCCGGGACGGGACGCAGGACATCCTGGAGCAGTACGAAGACCGCTGCCGCATCATTTACAACGACAGCAACCTGGGATTCGCCGCCGCTCAGAACCAGGCCATCCGCCGCGCCCGCGGCGATTGGGTGCTGACTCTCAACCCGGACGTGCTGCTCATGCCCAATTTCATCGAATCGCTGGTGGAAGCGGGCAGGCTGGATCCGCGCATCGGCTCGGTGTGCGGCAAACTGTTCAGCATGAGCGCCGATTTCCGCCTCCCGCCAGAACCGGTGGTGGATTCCACCGGCATCTACTTCACCCCCATGCTGCGCCACCTCGACCGCGGCAGCCGCGAGATCGACAACGGCCACTTCCTCAACCACGAATACGTTTTTGGCGCCTCGGCGGCGGCGGCGCTCTACCGCCGCGAGATGATCGAGGACGTTTCCATGGACGGCGACTTCTTCGATCCGGACTTCTTCGTGTACCGCGAGGACGCCGACGTCGCCTGGCGCGCCCAGCTTCTCGGCTGGCGCTGCCTCTATACGCCGCTGGCCCGCGCCTACCACGTGCGCACCGTGCTGCCGGGCAACCGCCGGGCGTTGCCGCCGGAAATCAACATGCACTCGGTGAAGAACCGGTACCTGATGCGCATCAAGAACGTCACGCCCGGCATCTACGGCGCCAACTGGCTCTCGATCACCGCCCGCGACCTGCTGGTTCTCGGCTGCTGCCTGCTCTGGGAGCATACTTCGCTTAAGGCCTTCTGGTACCTGGCGCGGAATTGGCCGCGCTTCCTCGCCAAGCGGCGCGAGATCATGCGCCGCCGCCGGGTGGACGACGCCTACCTCGCGAGCTGGTTCCGCTACCATCCGGTCAGCCGCCCCGCGCCCAAGCCGGCGCCGCGGGCTCTCGGCGCTTCGCGGAGTACGCAGGCCGCACTCTGAGGCGCCACGCCGTCCGCGCATGCGAATCGCCCTCATCGGAACCCGGGGCATTCCGGCCCGCTATGGTGGTTTCGAGACCTTCGCCGAGGAGATTTCCCGCCGTCTCGCCGCCCGCGGCCACGACGTCGCCGTCTACTGCCGCGAGCGCCACGCCGCGCGCGAGTACCTGGGCGTGCGGCTCTACTACCTGCCCACCATCCGCCATAAGTACCTCGACACGGTGACCCACACCTTTCTTTCCACGCTGCACCTGCTGGCGCACCGCCGCGACGCCGTGCTGTGCTGCAACGCCGCCAACGCCCTGTTCACCGCGATTCCGCGCGCGGCCGGCATGCCCGTGGCGCTCAACGTGGACGGGCTCGAGCGGCATCGCAGGAAGTGGAGCGCGCTCGGTAAGGCCTGGTACGCCCTCTCCGAGCGCCTGGCCACCGTGCTTCCTGACGCGGTGGTCACCGACGCGCGCCGCATCGCCGAATACTACCAACACAAGTACGGCAAGACGTCCACCTTCATTCCCTACGGCGCGGAAACCGGACCGGTGGAGACGGCCCGCGTGCTCGATGAGTTGGGACTGCGCCCCGGCCGCTACTTCCTCTACGTCAGCCGCATGGAGCCGGAGAACAACGCATTGCTGGTGCGGGAAGCCTTCGAGCGCCTCAGCGCGCCGGTCAAGCTGGTGCTGGTGGGCGACGCGCCCTACGCCCAGGACTATATCCGCGCCGTGCGCGATACCCGCGACCCGCGGGTGGTGATTCCGGGAGCGATCTACGGCCAGGGATACCGCGAGTTGCAATCGCACTGCCTGGCTTATATCCACGCCACCGAAGTCGGAGGCACGCATCCGGCGCTGATCGAAGCCATGGGCCGCGGCGCGCTCACGCTGTACCTGGACACGCCGGAGAATGCCGAGGTCGCCGGGGACTCCGCCATCCCGTTCCACCCCGGCAACCTGACGGAGCAACTCGAGCGGGTGCTGGCCATGGCGGAGGAAGAGCGACGGAAGTGGGGCGAGCGCGCGCGGCGGCGCGTCGAAGAGAACTACAGTTGGGACGCCGTCACCGACGCCTACGAAAAACTTCTTAGTGAACTTGCCGGGCGGCGCGGAGCTCGCAGCGGCCGCGCACCGCGCAAAGCCACGAAGCGCCGCTGCTAACGCGCCGGGGCGTCCACGCGGACCACAAAGGCCTGCATACCGTCCCGCCGGATGCGTTCCGCCAGTCCGCGGGCCGCTTCCACTGTCCGTTCGCGCCCCACCAGCACCCGCCACATCGGCGGATCGCCGGGCCGCTCGGTCACGCGCGCCGTGCCCCAGGCCCGTTCCATCTCGCGCCGCAGCGCGGCCGCATTGTTCTTGTCCAGGAACGCGCCTACCTGAACGGCGAAGTCGTCTTCGGCGCCGGGCGCGGTCTCCGGCGCGCGAATCACCCGCAACCGCACCGGCGCCGTACCCGGACCGATCATGTCGATGGCGCGCGCCGCCGAACGGGAAAGATCGATGATGCGCCCGTCGACGAATGGGCCGCGGTCGGTAATGCGCACCTCGACGCTCTTGCGGTTCGTCAAGCTCTCCACCCGCACCCAGGTGTCGAAGGGCAGCGTGCGGTGCGCGGCGGTCAACTTCTCCATGTCGTAGATCTCGCCGTTGGCCGCCGCCCGGCCGTGATACGGATGGCCGTACCAACTCGCGATACCGGTTTCCTCGGCGCCGACACGCGGGATTCCGTTCGCCATGACCCTGGGCTTGCGCCCGCAGGCGACCAGGATCAGCGCCACCGCCACCAGTGTGAGTTGTTTCCGGCACGCGCGCATCAGAGACCTCAACCACTCCCCGCCGCAACCGCCGCCCGGGGGGGCCATTCGAGACGATGCTAGCAAGAACGGGCCGCCGGATGACACGCTGCACACTCCTGCGCTGGTTCCAAGTTCAAACAAATGGTTATCGGAACGTTTTTTTCATCCGCACCCCTTCGCCGCTGCATTTTTCTCTTGACTTTCTTCTCGAAGAATCTTATATATGAATCACACTGCGGCCTCCGTGAGGTCGCAAATTTGATGTTTAGGGAGAATCGATCAATGAAGAACGCGACCAAGAAGGCTGCCAAGAAGGCGCCCGCGAAGGCGAAGAAGGCTGCTCCGAAGAAGAAGAAGTAGCCGCGCCGCCCCGCAAGGGGTGTGGTAGTGAACCAACCCTGGCCCCGAGGAATCGGGGCCATTCTTATTTCTGGGATCGTTCCTCTCACGTTCCCTTCCTCAGCAGCAGCGTCCGGAAGGTCTCTCCCATCCCGAACAGCAGCGTCTTCAACTGGAGCCGCCTCCGCTGCGACTCCCGATCTTCCGCCGCTTCGAGCGCGGCGGCGAACCCGTCCTCTTCCCCGGCGCGCAGCAGCATTCGCGCCAGACTCTCCAGCCGCACAACCTCGAAACCGCACCGGCGCGCATGCTCCATCAATGCCGTGAAGTTGACGTGCGCGGTGATATCGCGCTCGCCCGGCGCTTCCAGCACCGCCTCCGAAGCCCGGTGCCGCCGGTAACTCAGCAGCGTGCCGCGCGGGAAGCGAACGAGTTCTCTATCGGCATAACCGTAGTCGATCACTAGGAGGTAGCCCCGGTCGAGCGACGCCGCCACGCGCGCCACCCATTCGAGCGCCTCGAGATTCGCCTCCACCAGCCAGCCGTCCTCGGCCGCGCGCGCGTAACGCGACAGGTAGTCCGCTACCGCCTCCGGCGCCGCGCCGCTTTCGATCCACTCGAAGCCGTCCGTTCCCGCCCCCACCCGCATCTCGCGGAAGCCCTCGCCCCGCCGCACCGCCACGTGAACCGGCAGCGCATCGAAAAACTCGTTGGCGAACGCCACCCCGGTGAACCGCGCCGGGAGCGCTCCGCTTGCAACCTCCACCGGCTGGTAGCCGAATTCCGCGAACGCCTCCGCCATCTCGCCGCGCCCGGCGCCGAGTTCCACCACCAGGAAGCCGGCCGGATCGCCCAGTTCCCGGCGTAAGGCGCGTACGGCCGCCGCCATCACCAGGCCGAACACCGGCTGCAACTGCCCGGCGGTGAAGAAATCACCCGTCTTACCGAATGGGTCCCGCCCCCGGCGGTAGTAGCCGAAAGCCGGATGATAGAGCGCCAACTCCATGAAACGGCAAAAGCTCACCGGCCCCTGGCGGGCGATCTCTTCACGCAGGATGGCTTCGAGCGGCGCCTTCATCGGGGATCTCTCGACTGCGGAGTGCGCACGAACATCTCCACCAAATAATCGTGCAGGCAGTCGTACAGGTATCTCTGGAAGTTCCAGGCGAAGCGCGGCCCCTCGACGTCCCGCGGATGGATGGGGGCGCGGTAGATGTGCGCCCCGGCGGGGGGATTCCTCCACTCGATCACCAGTTCCAGGCTCCCGTCGGCCTTCGCCTGGGCCGCGAAACGCGCCAGCGGGTGTTCGTAGCGCGAGAGTTCCGCGCGCACGCGCTCAAGCAACGGGTTCGCATCACAGCCGGCCTCCATCGTCGTATTCTAGAACGAGGCGCACCCCTCGATGAGACACTTTCGGATCGCGGTACTCCCGGGCGACGGCATCGGCCCCGACGTGGTGAGAGAAGGCGTCAAGGTTCTGCGCGCGGTGGAGCGCAAGCTTGGCGGGATCTCCTTCGAACTCGCCGAGTTCTCCGTGGGCGCGGCCGAGTACCTGCGCGGCGGCGACCCGCTGCCGCCGGGCACCGTCGAGGCCATCAAGGCCTACGACGCGGTGCTGCTTGGCGCCATGGGCCTGCCTGAGGTCCGCTGGCCGAACGGCACCGAGATGACCCCGCAGATCGATCTGCGCGAGATGCTGGATCTCTACAACGGCCTGCGCCCCATCCGCCTCTTCGACGCCTCCCACACGCCGCTCAAGGGCTACGACGCGGGCGACATCGACTTCGTCATCGTGCGCGAAAACACCGAAGGGCTCTTCTCGGCACGGCTGGCGCCGGCGCCGGAGGACGCGCGCGAAGCCACCGACATCCTGCGCATCACCCGCCACGGCTCCGAACGCATTGCCCGCGCCGCCTTCGCCGAGGCCCGCCGCCGCAACGGCAAGCTGCTGGTCACGCTGGTGGACAAGGCCAACGTTCTGCCCTCGATGGCCTTCTTTCGCAGAGTCTTCGATTCCGTGGCCCGCGAATTCCCCGACGTACTCACCGAGCGCTTCTACGTCGACGCCGCCAGCCTGTTCCTGGTTCAGCGCCCCGCCCACTTTGACGTGCTGGTGACCGAGAACATGTTCGGTGACATCCTGTCCGATCTCGCCGCCGGTCTGGTGGGAGGCATGGGCATGGCGCCCTCGGCCGACATCGGCGACCGTTACGCCGTTTTCCAGCCTTCGCACGGCTCCGCGCCCGACATCGCCGGCAAGGGGATTGCGAATCCGGTGGCCACCATCCTTTCCGTTGCCATGATGCTTGACTGGCTGGGCGCCGAAGCCGCGCCGGGCGGCGATCTCATCCGCACCGCCGTCGCGCGCGTGCTGGCCGGCGGCCGCGTCCGCACCCGCGACCTCGGCGGGGAGACCAGCACGGTTGAGATGGGCGACCACGTCGCCGAGGCGGTCGCGTGCGCCTGACCCTCGCGCCGCCCTTGGCCATCCAGGACTTTCCGCCGCCCGCTGGCGAACCGCGCCCGGGATGCAAGAAGGACCTCGAAGAAGCTGGCGGCCAAACCGCTGCCGGAGCCCTTCGCGGGGTAGCGGAGGCGATGCAATGAGGAACGGCTTCCGGATTTACGACTCGCACACGCACCTCGGCACGGCCCGGCACAGCGGGCGGTCCCTTACCGCCGAGCAACTGCTGGCCTCCATGGAGCGCGCCGGTGTCGACCGCTCGCTGGCGATTCCGTTTCCGGTGGTCGAGGACTACCGCGCCGCGCACGACGAGATCTCCCGCGCCGTCAGATCCTACCCGGAGCGGATCGCCGGCGCCGCCTGCATCTACCCCTTCATCCCCGAAGCGGAGTTCCGCGACGAAGTCCGCCGCGCGGCCGAGGAACTCGGCTTCCGCGCCTTGAAACTCCAGCCCCAGTACCAGGCGCTCAACCCCATCTCCCGCCGCGCCGGTTTCTTCTTCGAGTCCGCCGCCCGCCACAA
>CAKZVG010000475.1 GCA_937921835.1 uncultured Bryobacteraceae bacterium
AAGATGCTGGAGCCCGCCGCAGGTTCTCAGGGCGAGCCGCTGAGCTTGGCTTCCAGCCAGATCAGCAGCACCAGCACCAGCACCAGCGCCGTGCCCGCCATCGGCAGCCACATCACGGCCGAGACGCCCAGCCACTCCGCCAGGTAACCGAGCGTGGCCGGCGCCAGCAGTCCACCGGTGACGGCGATGGAGAAGATCCCGTTGAAGATTCCCGGGTGATAGTAGGGGAAGCGGGCGCCGATCATCTCCACCACCAGCGGGTAAATGGCCGCGAATCCCACCCCCGCCAGCAAAACCCCGGCCGCGGCTCCAAACTCGTTGTTGGTGAAGCGCAGGATGAGGCAGCCGAAGAGAGCGCTTAACACGCTGGCGAGCAGGAATGCGCGATGATCCAGGCGCGGCAGCACGGCCTGCGCCAGCACCCGCCCCAGCAGCAGCGCGGCCCAGAACAGGGAGAGAATGAGAATCGCCACCGCCGGGCTGGTCCCGGCCCGCTGGATGAGGAAGATGGGCAGCCAGCCCGCGATCGCCCACTCGTTCCCGAACTGGAAGAAAAGCAGCAGGCTGAGCAGGATCGCCGCCGGGTTCCGGAATTCGGCCGGAACCTGGCGGATGAGCGGCGGCCCGGATCGCGCCGCGCAGGCCATCCGGGAGCGGCTGTAGCATCCGGCCAGGAGCAGAGGAATCATCGCCAGCAGGAAGAGGATGCTGGGAACCGTGTAGATGTAAAAGGTCCCGGCAACCAGAAGCGACGTCGTCAGACAGCCGAGCCCAAAGAGAATACCGGCAAGGTTAATTGTCGCCGCCGGGTCGTGCTGGTAGGCGGGGGTGATGGTGTGGAAGACGGAAGTGCTCAGCAGCCCTGCTCCGGCGCCCAGCCAGAACAGGCCCAAAAGCCTCCACCCGGCGGAGGCGGGCGGCGACACCAGCGCCAGCAGCAGCAGCGCCGCGCCGGCGATGGCGCAGCCGGCGACGATGCCGGTCTTGAAGTTGCGGCTCAAGAACCAGCGCGGTCCCGCGAGGCCTCCAGCGTGTACTCCAGCGACCATGCTGAGGAAGTAGTGCCCCAGGATGTCGAAGCGGAACTCCAGGTGGTGCCCCCAGGCGGGAATGATCGGGCCAAGGAAGGAAAACAGCAAGCCCGCAACGAAGAACGCCGACAACCCCGCCCGGGCGAAAGATGCCGGGAGCGCTTCCGGCGCGGTGATGGGTCCGGCCGCCGTCACCCCGCCATTGTAGCGCCTCAATGCAACAGGGGTCTCAGACAAGCTGGCGCGAGGCGTTGCTTGGAGAGTTCGCGCCGGATTCTCCGGAATCCGGAAGGAGCGTGAGCCGCAGTTATGAGAACCGGAATGACAACAGCGCTCAGGCGCTTTTGTTTCAATCGTTTTACTTTGGACCTGGATGTGCTTAGGTAAGACTGGGGTTGCAGAGGTTTCTCGCTAAGTGGGGTTGTCTCTCCGACTACGCCCGCCCCGCGCTGGAGCGTGGGGCTTTTTTTTATGCCCCTCTCAGGTCTTGGGGCCGAACCTACAATAGGAGTATGCTCTGGTTTGTCCCGGCGCTGCTGGTGCTGGCGCCTTGTGTAGCGGGGCAGCCGCGCCGCGCAGCGCAGCCTGTAAGGCCGCCCGGCCCCGCCGCTCCGGCTCCGGCCGGCCAATCCTGGCCCATTGAATCGCTCACGGTGGCTGGCCACCGGAACTACCAGGAAAGCGCGATCCTGGCGGTAGCCGGCCTCAAGCCGGGACAGGCCGCAACGCCCGAAGCTTTCGAGGCGGCGCGGGAGCGGCTGCTCGCCACCGGCTTGTTTGAGAGCGTGGGATACCGCTACGAGCCGGCGGCTGGCGGCAAGGGCTATCGCGCGGTCATCGAAGTGGCCGAAGTGGAGCCTGTCTATCCCTTTCGGTTCGAGGACCTGCCGTTGGGGGCGGACGAGCTCCGGGCGGCGCTCGAAGCCGCCGGCCCGCTTTTCGCCGCCCGGTTGCCGGCCACCGCCGCGGTGCTGGAGCGCTACGCCCGCCTGCTTCAGAACCGCCTGGCGGAGACCGGCTTCCGGGATCGCGTGGTGGGCCGGCTGGTCTCGGAACGGCAGGATGAAGTGGTGATCGTCTTCCGTCCCGCCACCCCGCCTCCGGCAATCGTCTATGTGCGCTTCACGGGTAGCGAGGCGGTGGAAGCCGCGGAGCTCCAGAACGCCATGGCGGGGGTGGCGGTGGGCGTGCCCTACACCGAACAGCGCGTTCGGGAGTTGCTCGATAGCGCCATCCGCCCGCGGTATGAGGCCAAGGGACGGATGCGGGTTTCTTTTCCGGAGATCACCGCGGCGGAGGCGCCCGACGCCAGGGGCGTGGTGGTGACGGTGCGCGTGGCCGAGGGGGAGGTATACGAGCTCGGCGAGGTGGGCGCCCAGAGCTACCCGCTGCCGCCGGGCGGGATCGTAAAAGCGGCCGGATTGAAGAGCGGCGAGCGCGCGGATTTCGACGCCGTGGAGGAGGGGCGGGAGCGCATCCTCAGGCTCTTGCGCAAGAACGGCCACATGAAAGGGGCGGTGAAGATCGAGCGGACCCTCGACGACGCGGCCCGGAAGGTGAATGTGATCTACCAGGTGGAAGCCGGGCCGCGCTTCACCTTCGGCGCTCTGAAGGTGGAAGGGCTGGACATCCTCACCGAACCGGCGGTCCGGAAGCTATGGGGCCTGAAGCCGGGCCAGCCCTTCGACGCCGATTATCCAGAGTTTTTCCTGAACCGGATCCGGGAGGACGGCGTTTTCGACAACCTCGGCCAGACCCGGTTTTCCATCCAGGTGGATGAGGCCAGCCAGACAGTGAACGTGACGCTGTACTTCGGCGCGGCGGCGCGCAAGAGCCTCCTGCCGGGCGCGTGAACGGGCGGCGAACCGGGCCGCATGCCGGGCATGGTAGTTTGGAGGCATGAGAAAGGTCTATTTGGTTGCCGCCCTGCTGATCTCGGCCTGCGCCGCGGCGGGTCAGATTCCGCGGCGCGCGCCCGGCTTTTCGTTGCCGGACTCCTCGATGCGGCAGCACGACTTGCAGGACTATCGCGGGAAGGTCGTGCTGATCAACATCTGGGCGACGTGGTGCGG
>CAKZVG010000476.1 GCA_937921835.1 uncultured Bryobacteraceae bacterium
GGCTGGGCTCTGTACTTCTCCCGCTCCCCCATCCCGGCCAACCGGGGCGGCGGCGCGGTGTACTGGAAACACATCGGCCTCTACGTCTACCGCCGCGATCTGCTGCTCTCCTACAGCAGCCTGCCCCGCGGTCCGCTCGAACAGGCCGAACGGCTCGAGCAGCTCCGGGCGCTGGAGAACGGGTTCCCGATCCGGGTGGTCGAGACCGACTACGAGTCGCTGGGCGTGGACACGCCGGCGGACCTGGAGCGCATCACGCGGTTTACCGGCGGAAAAGAGGAAGCGGGCAATGGCTAAGTACATCTTCGTCACCGGCGGGGTCGTTTCTTCGCTCGGGAAGGGCATCGCGGCGGCGTCCATTGGCTGCCTGCTCGAGAGCCGCGGTTTGCGCGTCTCCCTTCAAAAATTCGACCCCTACCTCAACGTCGACCCGGGCACCATGAGCCCGTTCCAGCACGGCGAGGTGTTCGTCACCGACGACGGGGCCGAAACCGACCTTGACCTCGGCCACTACGAGCGCTTCACCCACGTCCAGCTCACCCAGGCGCACAACCTCACTTCCGGGCGCCTCTACGAGCGCATCATCTCGAAAGAGCGGCGCGGCGACTACCTGGGCAAGACCGTGCAGGTGATCCCGCACGTCACCAACGAAATCAAGGCCTTCGCCCGCAGGGCCTCGGCCGGCGTGGACGTCTCCATCATCGAGATCGGCGGCACGGTGGGCGACATCGAATCGCTGCCGTTCCTGGAAGCCATCCGGCAGATGCGCAAGGAGGAAGGGCGCTCGAACACGCTCTACGTGCACGTCACCCTGGTGCCCTGGATCGCCGCCGCGCAGGAACTCAAAACCAAGCCCACCCAGCACAGCGTGAAGGAACTGCGGGCCATTGGCATCCAGCCCGACGTCCTGGTCTGCCGTTCCGAGAAGCCCATCGCCCCCGAGCTTAAGGAGAAAATCGCGCTCTTCTGCGATGTCGACGGGGACGCCGTCATCACCGCCCCCGACGTCAAGTCGGTCTACGAGGTGCCACTGGTGCTCGCCGCGCAGTCGGTGGACGCCATTGTGCTTCGCCTGCTGCGCCTGGAAGCTCCCGAGCGCGACCTCACGCAGTGGACCGCCATGGTGCAGCGCCTCCGCCACCCGGGCGAACCGGTGCGCATCGGACTGGTCGGCAAGTACGTCGAGTACGAGGATTCCTACAAGAGTCTCAAGGAGGCCCTGCTGCACGGCGGCCTGGCGCACAACGCCAAGGTCGAGATCGAGTGGATCGAGGCCGAGGATCTGGAATGGCCGGGCTGCTGCGCCAGACTCGAACCCTTCGACGGCATTCTGGTGCCGGGCGGTTTCGGCAAGCGGGGCATCGAAGGCATGATCCACGCCATCCGCTTCGCGCGTGAGCGCAAGGTCCCATATTTCGGCATCTGCCTGGGGATGCAGACCATGGTCATCGAATTCGCGCGCAACGTCTGTGGACTGGAGCGCGCCGATTCCACCGAGTTCGATCCCGCCACGCCCGACCGCGTCATCTACAAGCTGCGCGAGTTGAAAGGCGTCGACGAGCTGGGCGGCACCATGCGTCTGGGCGCCTACCCGTGCCAGCTCGCCGAGGGGAGCTTCGCCCGCGCCGCCTACGGCGCCGACGCCATCAGCGAACGCCACCGGCACCGTTACGAATTCAACCGCGATTACGAGGAAATCCTCACCCGCCACGGGCTGCGCATCACCGGGCAGACGCCCGATGGCACCTACGTCGAGATCTGCGAGATCCCCGATCACCCCTGGTTCCTCGGCTGCCAGTTCCATCCCGAGTTCAAATCCAAGCCGCTCGAGCCGCACCCGCTGTTCCGCGCCTTCATCGGCGCGGCCATCGAATACCGCGCGCGGCGGCGCGCCGCGCGCGAAACCGCTTCCGAGTACTCGCATGCGGATTGAAGTCGAGGCCCCCGGCGGTCCGGTCATTCCCTTCGGCGGCGGGGCGCCGCTGGCCCTCATCGCCGGTCCCTGCGTCATCGAGAGCGAGGAGCACGCCCATTTTCTCGCGCGGCGCATCGGCGCGATCGCGGGACCGTACGTCTTCAAGGCCTCCTTCGACAAGGCGAACCGCAGCAGCGTGAACTCTTACCGCGGACCCGGACTGCGCGAGGGGCTGCGGATTCTGGCCGGCATCCGGGCGGCCGGCTTCCCCGTGCTGACCGACATCCACGAGGCCTGGCAGGCCGAAGCCGCGGCCGGGGCGGCCGACATCCTGCAAATACCGGCCTTCCTCTGCCGCCAGACCGACCTGCTGCTGGCGGCCGGGCGCACCGGGCGGATCGTCAACATCAAGAAGGGCCAGTTCGTGGCGCCGCATGACATCCGGCTGGCGGCGGAGAAGGTGGCCTCCACCGGAAACCTCCGCATTCTGCTCACCGAGCGGGGGAGTTGCTTCGGCTACAACAACCTGGTGGTGGACATGCGCGGTCTGGCCGTCATGCGCGAATCCGGCTGGCCGGTGGTCTTCGACGCTACGCACAGCGTGCAGACGCCGGGCGGGATGGGCGCCACCTCGGGCGGGCAGCCGCAGTTCATCGAGACCCTGGCCCGCGCCGCCGTCGCCGCCGGCGTGGACGCCCTCTTCGTCGAGGTGCACGAGGCGCCGGCGCGGGCGCTCTCCGACGGCGCCAACGCCTTGCGCCTGGATCTGCTGGCGGGGCTGCTCGGCCGGCTGCGCAGGATCGGCGCCCTTGTGAACAGTGAAGAGTTCTCAACAAAAGCGCCGGGGAATCCGTCAGAATGAGAGGGGAGACCCGTATGCAAAACCGTCGCCGGCGCGGCTTCTCGCTGATCGAACTCCTGATCGTGATCGCGATCATCCTGATCATCGTCGCCATCGCGGCGCCTCGCCTCGACAAGGCCCGCATGCACGCCCAGGAGATGGCGGCGGTCCGCCAGATCCAGACCATTCACACGGCCCAGACGCAATACTACTCGCAGTTCGGCCGCTACGCCGCGAACCTGGCGGAACTCGGTCCGCCCACCAGCGGGCAGCCCGGCCCTTCGGCCGCCGAACTCATTCCCGGCGACCTGGCCAAGGGCGACAAGAGCGGCTACAAGTTCGCCATGGAGGGCGGTCCGCAAGGCTACACCCTGGTGGTGACCCCGCAGGTCTACAACAGCACCGGCCGCCGGTCCTTTTATTCCGACCAGACCATGGTCATCCGGGAGAACTGGGGGCCCGACCCGGCCACTCCCCAGAGCCCGGAGCTGAAATAGACGCCTCAGGGATCCGGTCACTTACGTGCCAGCGAAAGCCCGGCTTCACTTCTTTTTCTTCGACGCCGGAGGGGGCCATCGCGCCGCCGCCACCGCGCTCCAGCAGGTGATGGAGCAGCAGGGGCGCGCGGTGGACATCCGCCTGGTGAATCTCCAGGAACTGCTCGATCCGCTGGACATCTTCCGCAAGTACTTCCGCCTGCGCATGCAGGAGCTTTACAACACCATGCTCCGCAAGGGATGGACGCTCGGATCGGCGCAGATGCTGCCGGTCATGCACGCCATCATCCGCCTCTACCACCGGCCGCAGGTCCGGCTGCTCAGGGAGTTCTGGCGCGAGGACAGGCCGGACATGGTGGTGTCGCTGATCCCCAACTTTAACCGCGCCTTGTACCAGGCGCTCCGCGCGGCGAATCCCCGCGCTCCCTTCGTCACCATTCTCACCGATCTGGCCGACTACCCCCCTCACTTCTGGATCGAGCGGCAGCGGCAATACCTGATCTGTGGCACCGACCGGGCGGTCGAGCAGGCGCTCGAAATGGGCCACCGCCCCGAGATGGTGTTCCGCGTCTCGGGGATGATTCTCCGCCCCCATTTCTACCAGCCGGTCGAAGTGGACCGCGCCGCCGAGCGCATCCGGCTGGGGCTGGAGCCCGGCCGTCCCACCGGGCTGGTGCTGTTCGGCGGCCACGGCTCCGGCGTCATGCTGGAGATCGACCGCCTCATGGAACGCTGCGCCCGTCCCGTGCAACTCATCTTCATCTGCGGGAAGAACCAGCGGCTGGCCGCGCAACTTCGCGAGCGCGTCTCCCCGATCCCACGCTCGATCGTTGGCTTCACCTCCGAGATCCCCTACTACATGCACCTCTCGGACTTCTTCATCGGCAAGCCCGGACCCGGAAGCATCAGCGAAGCCCTGGCCATGAAGCTGCCCGTGATCGTCGAGCGCAGCATCTTTACGCTTCCGCAGGAACGCTTCAACACCGAGTGGGTGGCCGAGCGGAAGGTCGGCATGGTGGTGGAGAGCTTCCGCGACATCCATGAAGTGGTCGAGAAGCTGCTCGAACCTGAGGTGCTCGCCAGCTATCGCGCCAACGCTTCCAAACTCGAAAACCGGGCTGTCTTCGAGATTCCCGAGATCCTGGAGCGGCTGCTCGCCGAAGCCCGCGCCGCCTGAGATTCCGGCGCTCAATCCGGTACGCCCGGCAGGAAGCCGGACAGCCGTTCGCCGCCGAAGATCACCCACTGCACGCCGGGCGCCTCCTCCTCCTCCCGCGCCAGAACCACTTCATACAGCAGCCGGGGCGGGCTGGTGTGGGTGAACTCGCGGACCACCGGCCAGGGACGCGCCCTGCGCGCGCCCTTCACGACATCCTCGCGGCGCACCGAGGCGCCATAGCAGACCAGAATGTTGCCCGTGCGCGGCAGCCAGTCCACGTCGCCCATCGCGAAGGTGTAGACCGAATCCGGTCCCGGTTCCTCGCTGGCCCAAACCTCGCGCACGGTCTTCCTGGCGGGATCGATCCGGTATTCGACCGCGCGCGTGAAGCTCTTGGCCGGGGGCGCGGGCGGTTCAAACGGACGCGCCTGGTTGATGTTGTTGTCGAAGACCAGAACGCTCCCGTGCGGCGTGAGCGAAGGTCCGTGCTGGTGCCAGAACCAGCGGATGGCGCCTTCCGGCTGGAGCAGCAGCGGGCGCAGCTTCGCGGGCCAGCCGCCCGGCTCGCCCAGGATCCACTCGATCTTCCCGGAAGGCCGCGCCAGCTTCAGGATCGCGCTCTGCTGCCGCAGGCTCAGCAGGACCGCGCCGCTTTCCGCGTCATAGTAAAGCCCGTTGCCGTGCGACCAGTCGCGGGTGTCCGGGAAGCCCCGCACCACCCAGTACTGGTTGAAGGTGAGGTAGCCCAGCCGGAACGGATCGAGGTGATCGAGCGCCCGCCAGCGCCATACCACCTCGCCGTCGCGCCGGAATTCGACGATCTCATCCCCCTTCACTTTCTGCCGGGCGCGCGGCGCCGCCGGGTCGGTTTCGCTGGTGTAGTAGTTTTCGATCTGCCGGATCTCGCTTCCGAGCACGATCAGGTTGCCGTTGGACGCCTCCTCGACCGCGTGATGAAAGGTGAGGGTATCGACGGGAAGCGCTTCCGACGATCCCTCGGGGCGGCCCTTGGCGTACCACTCCCCGCGCACGTTGCCGAGCGCGTCGATCTCCACCGCCCGGTTGTCGGCGGTGAGGTAGACCAGGTTTCCGTTGCGCAGCCGCTTGAAGTCGGAGATGCGCTTGTTCGTCCGGTAGTACCAGACCACCTCCCCCGCCGCGTCGAGTCCCAGCAGCAGGCCGTAGCCGGTGGCGAACTCGCTCTCGGCCGGCGCCGCACCCGGACGCCTCCCCGCCCCGCCCGCGCCACCGCCCGCGCCGCCTTGCCGCCGGACGCTCAGGATCGTGATGCCGGGTTCCACCTGCCCCGCTTCGCTCACGCGGGGCGCGACCGGCGGGAAGTCCGGTTCCGCGGGCAGCGCGGGGGCGGTGAACGCAAGCGGCGCCGGAGCCGCGGCGGTGGCGCCGGCGGCGTTGCGGATCGACACCCGCAGTTGGTAGCGCACCCCCGGCCGCAGTCCCAGGACCGGAAGGCCTTGCGCCGGATCGCGCTCCGCGCCGAAGCTGGCGCGCCACTTCCGGCCGCCGCCCGAGACGTCGATCGCCGTCGAGACCGCTTCGCCGGCGACGAACCTCACGATCGCCGCCAGCGGCGCCGAGGTGTTCGGATTCGGCGAAACCTTGGGGGCGGTTTTGAAGCCGGGAGCGGCCGCCGCCGGAAGAGCGCAGAGAAGCAGAGCCAGGAACATGGCAAACATCATACTCGCCGGCGGGGTTGCCGCGCCCGGAGGGACGTCAATACCCGCCGCGCTTGTCGACCACGTTCAGAAGCGGCTCGCCGCGAACCCAGCGGCGGAAGTTCTCGACGAAACAGCGCACCGAGGACTCCAGCCAGCCGGGCGTGTGGTCGGCCGAGTGCGCCGAAAGAAGCACGTTGTCGAGCGCGTAGAAGGGATGGCCGGCCGGGAGTGGTTCTTCGTCGAAGACGTCCAGCGCGGCGCCGCGGATGCGCCGCTCGCGCAGCGCCCGGATCAGCGCCGCTTCGTCCACCACGGGCCCCCGCCCGACGTTGATCAACACCGCCTCCGGCTTCATGGCGCGGATCCCGTCCTCGCCGATCAACCCGCGCGTGGCCTCCGTCAGCGGAGCGGCCACCAGGACGTAATCGGAGATCGACAGCAGGTCGCGGATCTGCTGCGGAGCGAAGGCGCGGTCCACCAGCGGGTCGCCGGCGCACAACTCCGGCCGGCGCCGCAAGGCCGCCACCCGCATGCCGAAGGCGCGCGCCAGCCCGGCCGTGGCGCGCCCGATCTCCCCGTAGCCGACGATGCCGAGCGTGGCGCCGTGCAACTCGCCGATGGTGTCGAAACTGTCCCAGACGCCGGCCTCCTGGCTGCGGATCATCCGCCGCACATCCTTGGCGAAAAACAGCGCGCCCGTGATCGCGAACTCCGCCAGAGACCGGCGGAAGACGCCGCGCGCGTTGGTCAGCGGAACGCCGCTGGCGGCAAGTTCCGGGAAGATCACGTTTTCGACCCCGGCGGCGAGCGAGTGCACCCACTTCACGCTCCGCGCCTCCGGCCAGATTTCGCGCAGCAATCCGCCCTGCGTGGCGCCGCAGAGAATCACTTCGGCGTCTCCCGCCGCGGCGCGCAGCGTCTCAAGGTTGTCCGCGGCCACGACGCGCGCTTCGCCAGGCAGCTCCTCGAGCACGGCGAGGTAGCGGGCGGCGGGATTGGAAATCACCAGCACGGTGACGTTGCTTGTCATGTCTCTCAACAGGATAGCGGAACGACCGCCGCCGCTCCGTGTGGTAGCATCGAAGTACACGCGCGCGGCGTTGAGCGGGCTCGCTCAGAGCCGGCGGGGGCGGCGCGTGCGCCGGTGAGGAAACAACGGCTTGCTCGATATTCTGAAAGGCCCGGTCCTCGCTTTCCAGGACTTCCTCGGGCTGGCGGGACGCGCGTTCGTCAACATCTTCCGGCGCCCGTTCTACGTGAGCGACCTCTCGCTCCAGATGGACATCATCGGCGTCGGCAGTCTGCCCATTGTGCTGCTCACGGGTTTCTTCAGCGGCGCCGTGATGGCGTTGCAGATGTCGCGCGCGCTGTCCACCTACGGCGCCACCGGGCAGATCGGCACCATCACCGCCATTACGCTGGTGCGCGAACTCGGCCCCGTGCTGACCGCGCTGCTGGTTGCCGGGCGCAACGCCTCGGGCATCGCCAGCGAACTGGGCTCGATGAAAGTGACCGAGCAAATCGACGCCATGCGGGCGCTCGGAACC
>CAKZVG010000477.1 GCA_937921835.1 uncultured Bryobacteraceae bacterium
GGCGGAGCGCGCCTCGGCCTCGCGAGCCGGACGGTTCTGCCTCAAAAGGGAACAGCTTGTCCGAAAACGGCCAGCCGGGGGATTCAATCGCCGGTGGCTGAAGCCGCAAGCGATTGATTCGCCATGCGCCCGCGCGTGGCACCCAACGTGCTAATTCCATGGGCGAAGAAGGCCGATTCGCGAGCTGCCCGGCTCCGCGGCGCCGGCGCCTAAACAGGCGCAAGCCGGAACGCGGGACGAGACGCCCGCTCCGGAACAGAGCCGCCGGGCGGAGCCGGGCAGATGCGGACGGTTGCGGGCGGGAGAAACGAGTATGGATCCCAGAATGTACATCACCTCGGCCGACATGGACCGCCTGGAGCGGCTTATCGCCGGGCGCATCCGCTCAATTCCCCGGGATGCCGGGTACCTGGCCGTCCTGCAAGAGCGCCTCGACCGGGCCGAAGTGGTCCCAGCGGACCAGATCCCGCCGGACGTGATCACGATGGAATCCCTGGCCCGCGTCCGGGATCTCGACACCGGCGCCGAAGCCACCTACCGGCTGGTGCTTCCTTACGACGCCGACGCCAGCCGTGGACGCATTTCGGTCCTGGCGCCCATCGGCACGGCGCTGCTCGGGCGCCGCGTGGGGGATACCGTCGAGTGGCAGGCGCCGCGGGGACTCCGCCGGCTGCGCGTTCTCGCGGTGCCGTTCCAGCCGGAAGCGGCCAGCGCCGCTGGAAGCCAGGCTTTGGCGCGCCGCGCTTAGAATCCACCCGAACGGGAGAAACAGATGAGCCTGCGAACGAAGCTCACGCTCGCCACCACCGCGGTTGTGCTCGGGTTGTTTGGGCTTTCCGAATGGACCATTTTCCATCAGGCCAACGTGTTCCTCGAACGCCACCAGGCGATCCTGGCCGGCGGCGCCGATTCGGCGGCGCTGGCGCAGTTTGAGGAAGCCAAGCGGGACCTGTTCGTCAACCTGCGCCTGCTGACCGTCCTGCATGCGATTCTCACCGTGCTGGCGGCGGCCGCGCTGCTGAACCTGCTCTGGTACCGGTTGGTGCTGAGGCCCGTCCGGCGGCTTCTCTCGCACATCAATGTCATGCGGCGGGGCACCTGGTCGCAGCCGATCCCGGTCGACCGCGACGACGAAATCGGGCAGCTCACGCGGGCCTTCAACGGGCTGGGCGAGGAGTTGACGCGGGCGGTCCACCAGTTCGGCGCCACCTCGAAGCTGTCCGCGCTGGCGCTGATCGGCAACCGCATCGTGCGGCGCGTCCGGCTCTCGAAGGAGCACGCCGAGGGCGTAAGCGGCTTGCTCGAGGTCGCCCGGCAGTATGGGCAGCCGGTGCCGGAAGCGGCGGTGCGGAACCTGCGGTTCGTCTCGAAGACGCTCCAGGAAATCGAAACCGAATTCGCGGCCGACTTCGACCGGCAGTTCGACCAGCTTTCCATGAAGCTGCGCCCGCCGGAGCCGGGCCGGGAGGCGGCTGCGGCGGTCACGCGCTGAGCCCTCCGCGGGGCGCTGCTCAGCCCTCGCCCTCGTGGCGCGTCTTGCCCGCCTCGAAGCGCGAGATCCCGTGCTTCTCCATGCGGTAGATGAGCGCCTTGCGGCTGATGTCGAGGTAGCGCGCGGCGTGCGTCTGGTTCCAGTCGAACTTCTCCAGCGCGCGCAGGATCAGGTCCTTCTCCACCGCTTCGAGGCTGATGCCCTTGGGCGGGAGTTCCAGGTTGTAGGCCTCGGGCGTCCCGCGCTCCTGCCGCAGGAAGTCGGGAAGATCGTTCACCGTGATCTGGTCGCCGGGAGTCAGCACCACCAGGCGTTCGATGATGTTCTCCAGTTCGCGGATGTTCCCCGGCCAGCGGTAGTGCTGGAAGTGCGGGAGCAGCGAATGCGGCAGGGTCAGCCCGGGCCGGCCCACCTTGGCCTTGGCCTTGAGGAAGAAATGCTGCACCAGTTCGGGGATGTCGTCGGCGCGCTCGCGCAGCGGCGGCAGGTCCAGCGGAATCACGGCCAGGCGGTAGTAAAGATCCTCGCGGAAGGCGCCGTCCTCGATCATCGCCTGGAGATTGCGGTGCGTGGCCGAGATGATCCGCACGTCGACCCGGGAGGGCTCCGTCGCCCCCACTTTCTCGATCTCACCCTCCTGGATCATGCGCAGCACCTTCACCTGAAGCTCGAGCGGCATCTCCCCGATTTCGTCGAGAAAGAGGGTGCCTTCGTCGGCCGATTCGACCTTGCCTTTCTTGTGCGCCGTAGCCCCGGTGAAGGATCCTTTCACGTGGCCGAACAGCTCGGACTCGAGCAGCTCCTTGGGAATGGCGCCGCAGTTAATCGTGACGAAGGGCTTCTCCCGGCGGCGGCTGTTGAAATGCACCGCCTTGGCCAGCAATTCCTTGCCGGTGCCGGTTTCGCCGTGGATCAGAACGGTGGAGTCTGCCTGCGCCGCGCGGCGCGCCATGTCAAGCACGAAGAGCAGGGGTTCGGAGTGCCCGATGATGCTCTCGAAGCCGAACTTGCGGTCGATGGTCGAGCGCAGCTCGCGGACCTGCTCCACCAGCTCGCGGTGTTCCAGGGCGCGCTTGACCAGCAGCCGCAGCTCGTCGTAATCGATGGGCTTGGTGATGAAATCGTAGGCGCCCGCCTTCATGGCTTCCACCGCTCTCTCAATGGTTCCGAAGGCGGTGATGAGGATCACGGTGATCTCCGGATGCGAGGCGCGGATCTGACGGAGCAGATCCATGCCCGACATGCCCGGCATGCGCAGGTCGGCGAGCACCAGCGCCGGGGAGGTCCGCTCCAGCGCCTGGAGCGCTTCGGGGCCGTCGGCGGCGGCGGCGGCTTCGTAGCCCGCCTCCTCAAGCTGCATCACCGTGATGCGGCGCAGGCTTTCGTCGTCGTCAACTACCAGAATGCGATTTGGCTTCATGTCTGGCCCGGGGTTGAAGGGGTAGGGTTACGGAGAAGGTCATTCCCCGGCCGGCGTTTTTCGCCGCCGACAGCATGCCGCCGAACTGGCGGACGATCTGATAAGCGACCGGGAGCCCGAGTCCGGTGCCACTCTCCTTGGTGGTGAAGAAGGGGTCGAAGAGACGGTCGACGTGGTCGGGATGGACGCCGCTTCCCTGGTCGCGCACTTCGATCCGCATGCGCCCGTCGGCCACGCGCGCCGACAGCAGGATCTCGCCGCGCTCCTCGGTGGCCTGGATGGCGTTGAGGGTCAGGTTGAGCAACACCTGTTCAAGCTGCTCGGGATCGCACTCGACGGGCGGCAGGCCCTCGGCGATCTCCTTGCGAAAGGTGATCGACTTCTTCCCCACCGCGTGCGCCGAGAGCGCCACGACGGAGTCGAGCACGCCGGCGGCGTCCACCATCTGGTAGTTCGGGGCCCGGGGGCGGGCGAATTCAAGGAAGTTCGTCAGCAGGCGGTTGAGCCGCCGCCCCTCGCGCTCGATGATGTCGACGCATTCCTGGCGCTTGGCTTCCGACGCCGGGTTGCGCCGCAAAATGCCGGCCGCTCCGGAGATGCTGGCCAGCGGATTGCGGATTTCGTGCGCCAGGCCGGCCGACAATTGCCCCAAGGCCGACAGCCGCTCGGCGCGTTTCATGGCCTCGAAGCTCTCGCGCAGCTCGCGATGCGTCTCACTCAGTTCGCTGGCCACGCGCTGATAGGCCGTTTTTTGCCTGCGCTCGCGGTCCGACAGCACTCCCACCAGCAAGCCTACCGAGCAAAAGACGATGATCTCCAGGTACTGCGAGGCGGCATGTACCGGCAGGACGTCCCGGTTGGTTGCAAGATACGGGACGTAAGAAAACCCGGCCAGCGCCGCCGCCGCCAGTCCGCCGCGCCAGCCGTAGAAGATGGCGGCGAATACCACCGGGAGATAGAAGAGCCGCTGCGCCAGGTAGTGCCACTGCACGCTCCGGGGAGGCGCCAGGTAATGTACCGAGCTGATCGCCGCGATGGCGATCAGGATCGCTATCATCCGCAAGATGTCGGGTCTCGCCATCAGCCCACGCCGCTCACTACCAGGGTATAGGTCCCGGCCCGCGGCGGGAAAGGGGGCGGAGCTGGACCGCATGGTCTCAGACTTCGAAAAGGCCTCGCTGGCAGTTCGCCGCGGGAGCGGTCAGGGCTTCCTCCACGGCCGCTGGCGTGTGGTCCTGGCGCGCCATGGCCACCAGCGAGGAGAACCCGACATAGAGGCTTCCCGCGATCACCGCGAGGTACAGGATCAGGCTGGCCATCCGCAGCCGGCGCAGGAGCCGGCAGGCGGGCTGGCGCAGCGGGTAGACGAAACCGTCCGGAGCATACGAGCGCATGGGATACCTCCCTTCGCGAATTCCGGCTTTGCGGTTGTGGCGTAATGAGAGCCGTTGAATCCGGCTCCCCGCATCCTCCGTCAAGTGCAATCGCGAGGCCATTCGCCGGCCGCCTTGGTTGTGGGCGGCGGGGCGGGCGCCGCGCCGCCCGGCTGGCTGCCCGAAAACGGCCACAGCGTGCGCTTTCGGGCAGTAGCGGGGCCGCCAGCGCGCCTAACTGCAACGCACGGTGGCGCTGATGGAATGGAACGACGCCTGCAACCTGGAAGGGAGCGGATCAAACTCCGCCGGAAAGGAATCCACCGATGCGAAAGCGCCAGCAGCAGGCCCTGCCTTCGCCCGCCACGGCCTGGGAGCGGTTCCGGAATCTTCTGCTCCAGGAGCGCGCGCGCATATTGAGAGAGACGCGTTCCCTGCTGCCGCATCTGGGGCGCGGCGAGCGGCTCTCCGACGAGGACCAGATCCGCGCGGCCCACGACGAGTTCATTGTGATCGAGGAACATCGCATCAAGCTCGGGAAGCTGCGCCAGATCGAGGAGGCATTGCGGCGGATCGAGGAAGGACTCTATGGCGTATGCCAGGATTGCGGCGAGGAGATTTCGGCCAAACGGCTCGCCGCGGTGCCCTGGGCGCGCCTCTGCATCGTTTGCCAGGACCGGGCCGCCGCGGCCGACGCGCTTGACGTGCCGGCTTCCTGGCCCCGGATCAGCTACTGAACAAGGAGAAGAGGCAATGGCACAGCTTGGGCTCAACGCCCGCCCGGCGCCTCCGCGAACGCGGCGGGTTCCGTCGGCGGCTCTCGCCCGGATGGGCGTAAAGGTTCTCAACCGCTACGGCTTGCTGCTCGAGTGCGCGCAGTGCGGGACGCGCTGGGCGCCCCGCCTGATCGCCGGATGGCATCGGCCCGCGGGCTACTGGCGCTGTCCGAATCGCTGCAACTGGTGATGACCGGAGCGGCCGTAACACCGTATCAACGAATCGAAGGAGGAAATCGCCTTGGCAAATCCCGGAAAGCATGTGAAGCGGCCCACGGAACTGTGGGCGCAATACGATTTCGACGAAGTACCGACGCGCTCCCGCAATCCCCGGACGGTCGGCCGGCTCATCAAGGGCCGGCGCCGCTATTCGCGGAGGCGTACGCTCCTGCCCGCCTCCCCAGCCGCCCCGTTCGTTGTCCGGGGCGCCCGCCGCTGACCGCCCGGCCAGGACCGGAACCCTGTCCGGGCGCCCGCCGTTGAACGCCCGCCCATTCCCGCCCCCGCCGGAGCCACCCTCCAGGCGGGGGCGCCTGCCCGCTTCCGGATCGCGGTCCGCCGCGGTTCCTCCTGCCGGGGGCAGCGCACGGCCGCCAGAGGCACGGCCTTCCTTAGCGCCGGCGGTACGCATTGCCGGCGAGCAAGCCGAAGCCCCTACCGGCCGCGCAGCGAATGGGTCTTCTCGTCGTAGCGCCCGCGCAGGTCGTCGCGCACCGATCCGCTCCACAGCCGGCAACCGGTGAAATAGGCCGCGCGGCCGATGGCATGGGCCGCCACCGGCGCCGTCAGCAGGAACAGCAGCGCGATGGCGCCCGCGCGTAGCCACGCTCCGGGCGTGCCAAACGCCACCGCCACCGCCAGCATCATGCAGGCCTGGCCCAGCGTCACCGCCTTCGAAGTCGCCTGCATGCGCGTGAAAACATCCGGCATGCGGACCACGCCAACCGCCGCCAGCAGCATCAACACGCAGCCCGCCAACAGCAGCGCCAGCGCCAGCAGCGCGCTCATTTGGCGCCGCCTTTTTCGAGGAACGCCGAAAAGGCCACCGTCCCGACGAAGGTGATCAGCGCCACCGCCAGGGCGGCGTCCAGCACCACCAGCACGTCTTCGGCGATGGCGTAGGCGGCCAGCATGCCCACCCCGATGACCGCGATCAGGTCCAGCGCCACCAGGCGGTCCGGCATGCCCGGGCCGCGCACCAGCCGCCAGGCGCACAGCAATAACCCCACGCTTAGCGCTCCCAGGGCCAGGAACGCGCCCGAGCGCACCAGTTCGTTCATAACGGTAACTCCATCACATAGCGCTCGAACCCGTCGCGGATCTCTTGCCGGACCCGCTCGGGATCGGAGGCGTCCATGCAGTGCACATAGAGCGTAGCTCCGTCGCTCGATACGTCCAGGCTGAGGGTGCCGGGCGTCAGCGTGATCAGGTTCGCC
>CAKZVG010000478.1 GCA_937921835.1 uncultured Bryobacteraceae bacterium
CTACGACTGGCTGGCGGTCCCGCTGCTTCCCTACCTCTACGCGGTGAACCGCCCGGAAGAAGTGCCGGAAACAGCCGGACCGGCGTTGGCCGCCGAACTCCGGGATCTTTACCGGCGCGCGCACCTGGAGGATCTCATCCCCACGCCCCCAACCGGCGAAGCGCCCAAGGGGGATTGGATCCAGTTAGTGGGCTCGGCGTATGACCGCACTCTCTATGGCTACCTGCTGGAGACCCGCGAAGAGGACGACGACCGCCTGATCGAGTACTTGAATTCGCGGCCCAACACCACCCGCTTCAACATCTTCTACCGCAACTGCGCGGACTTCGCGCGCGGCATCCTGAACTTCTACTACCCTGGCGCGCTGCGCCGCAGCATCTTCGCCGACGCGGGCATCACCACCCCCAAGCACGCGGCGAAATCGCTGGTCCGGCACGGGCGGCGGAATCCGGAGCTGGGCCTGGCAGGCTTCCTGATCCCGCAGGTTCCGGGAGCGCGGCCGAGCACCCGCGTGCGCGGCGTCAGCGAATCGCTCATCCGTTCGAAGAAGTACGTGGTCCCGCTCGCGATCTTCCAGCCTTGGGTGGCGGTGACGGCCGCCGCCGCCTACTTGTCGGCGGGCCGTTTCAATGCCACCCGCCTGGCCGAGAATCTGTGCCTTCCGGGATCCATGCCGCCTTGCGTCCCCGTCCCGGACGGCGGCGGGGCCGGTGAAGAGGGTCCCAAGGGCGGAGCGCAGCGCGGCCGGCTGGGCGTGTCCGCGGAAACGGGCCAGTAGCACCGGGGCGGCGGCCGCTCGAATCAGGAGCGCAAAGGGCGCGGCGCGCATCGCCAAGGGCGGCGGAACAGGCCGCGCCGCAATGCGTTTCGCGCCTGTTTCTTAAAAGATCAGTTTTCCCGCGAAAGTCACCTGCCGCTGCCCGTGTCCCTTTTCCGCGGTGATGGAGCCGAAGGCGGTGGAGGCGGGCGAGGTGTTCGGCGCCTCGAACTGCACGTGGTTGAGCGTGTTGTAGGTCTCCATGCGGAACTGGAAACGCCAGCCCTCGCGGAGGCGGAAGTTCTTGAACATCGAGAGGTCGAAGTTGTTGATGCCGTCGGCGCGGATGCCGCTGAAGCGGGTGGGAAAGGCCTGGAGGTTGCTGGCAAGCTGGCGGCGGGCGTCGCGCTCGAAGCCGGCGTTGACGTTGAACCAGCGCTCGGCGCGGCGTTCCCCGACTGGAATCGGAACGTCTTTCAGGTTGCCGCGGAAGATGGCGTTGCCGAAGCCCAGCGGCGGGCCCGACTGGCCCTCGAACCAGCCCTGCAACTGCCAGCCGCCGGCGATGAGATCCAGCCAGTAGCCGGCGCCGCCGAGCAGCGGCTTGCCCTTGCCGAAAGGCAACTCATAGATCGCGCTGACCACCAGGCGGTGCGTGTAGTCCTGGTTGGAGACGACCTTCTCGGGGCGCGAATCCGTGTCGTTGAGGTAGGACGTGGCCTCCATGAACTTCGACCACGTCCAGCTCGAGAGCAGCGCCAACCCGTGCGCCATGCGTTTCTCGATGTTGGCTTGCAGCGAGTGGTAGTAGGAATAGCCGGCGGGGAAGTTCGTGGATACGCCGGTGAAATGCGGGTACGCGCGCAGAAGCTGGTTGCGCGCCACGCGCTGTCCGGCCAGCCCCGAACCGGCGAATTCCGCAAGGCCATAGAACGGATTGAGCACCTGCGCGCTCAGAAAGTCGATCACCGGCTGGTCGCGTTCCGGCGAGCGGGAGAGATAGGACTCCGGGACGGGACTGAGCTGCCTGCCGGCGGCGATCTTCGTGCCCCGGTTGCCGACGTAGGCGACATCCGCCAGCACCCGCAGCGGCAGTTCGCGCTGCACCGAGAGCGACCAGCGCTGCATGTAGGCGTTGGCCGGCTTTTCGTTGAAGAAGCTGATTCCACGCCCAAGGAACGTTTTCAATCCCCCCGAGGCGCCGGGCGGCGTTTCGATTCCGGAGGGGAACGGGTTGGCCATGCCCGCCTGAAAGGTCAGCCCGTTGTTGAGGCTTGGAATCAGGTTGGTGGCCTGGTTGAAACCGCCCTGATTGACGTCCTGGCGGTCGACGCCCAGCAGATCGTGGAAGATCCCGTAGCCGCCGCGCACCACGGTGAACCGGTTGATCTGCCACGCCAGTCCGATTCGCGGTGCGAAGTTGTTGCGGTCGCCGTTCCACAGTCCGCGCGGCTGGCCGCCCGCGCCGGCGAAAGTCAGTCCGCCCAGGGTGCGGAACTGGGCCGGCGGCACCTCGGGAATCGGGTTCCGGGCATAGGCGGCGCGCGCCTCCGCTTCGACGGGGTTGGGGGTGGCAGCGTCGAAGCCGCGCACGGTGCGGTTGAAGCGCTCGGTCGTCGGTCCCTCGTATTCGTAGCGCAGCCCGAGGTTCAGAGTCAGCCGCGAGCTAAGTTTCCAGTCGTCCTGAACGAACAGCCCGGTGAAGGTGGACTGCTGCGCGTAAGAGGCGTTGACGTTCACGCGGCCGCCCGTCGGGTAGCCCATCAGCATCGAAGCCAGCCCTTGGCCGATGGGCGCGGCGGGCGAGTTATCCAGCGGCCCGCGCGTCCAGGTCTGCGCGAATTCCAGCCGCGGCGCGACGTTGCCGAAATTGTAAGCGTTCTCCCGCATCAGCCGGAATTCCCCGCCCATGCGGACGCTGTGCGTCCCGGCGATCTTGGTCAGCGTGCCGGAGAACATCTGGTAATAGACGCTCGACCGGTTGCCGCCGGCCGCGCCCAGACTGGTGAACGCGCCGCCATCGATGACCGTCTCCGGAAACGCGATTCCCGCCGGGTCGTTCTTCGCCGAGATCTCGGTCACCAGCGAGGACGGGAAGCCGAGCGAGGTGAGGTCGAAGCCCTGGCTGAAGCGCAAGGTCGAAGGCCGCTGCCAGCTCAAACCGTAGCGCAGGTTCAGCAGAAGCTGCGGATTGAAGACGTACACGTCGTCCAAGGCCAGTCCGTTGCCCGGCCGCCGGTTGATGTTCCCGTTGGCCACGCTCGGGTAACTCTGGCTCTCGGTGTGCCAGGTGTTGGCGTTGAAGCGGCCGAAGACGCGGTGCTTCTCCGAGAAGTTATGATCCACGCGGGTGAGATACGCCGCCCAGCGCCGGTTATCCATGCCGACGCGGAAAAAGTTCTGGCGCCCGTCGGCGGTGCCGGGAGAGTTCGGCTCGGGATAGTACTTGAGCAGGTTCGCCGCGATGGGATGGATACGCGAAGCGGGCACGAGGTTGCCCGCCAGCGGCTGCCGGCTGAAGCGTCCACCCGCGGCCGCCGCGATGGTGGCCGGGTCGTAGATCTGATAGACCGCTCCCAACCGCAACAGGGCGGAGAAATCGCCGCGCCGCTGCTCCGGCGTGGGGAAGGTGCCGGTAAAAGTCGTCTCCCGCCGCACCTTGACGCCTTCGTATCCGTACGTCCAGAAGGTTCTGTTCCGGCCGTTGTACAGGCGCGGGATGAGCACCGGACCGCTTGCCGTGTAACCCCAGCGCTGGTGCAGCCAGCCGGGAGTGGCCTCCAGAATCTTGCGTTCCGTGATCGGGCCGGTATTCGGATCATAGAGGAAGCGGTTCAGGAACCAGGGGCGCGCGCGCAAGCGGGAATCGAACAGGTAGCCGGTCCCGTGCAGGTTGTTGCTCCCGGATTTCAGGCTTACGTTGATCACCGCTCCCGCCGCGTGCCCCTGGCTAGCGTCGTAGGCGGCGGTGTTGATCTTGAACTCCTGCACCAGATCTTGCGGCGGACCGAACGCGGTCGAATCGTTGAACATGTTGGTGACGCCGTCGAGCGTCACCTCGCTCGAACCGGAGCGCGTGCCGTTCACCACGATGGTGGTCGAGGAGGATCCTCCGTCGAAGGGGTTCTGCCCGTTACCGCGGCCGGTAGCGCTCAGCACCCCGGCGGCTAGCCGCGCCAGGTAGAAGGGATTGCCGCCCACCACCGGCAGTTCCGTGATCTGCCGCTGCCCCATGACGCCGCCCACCGAAGCGGAGGCGGTTGCCAGCAGCGGCGTCTCGGCGGTTACCTCCACCGACTCGCTCACCGCGCCCACTTCCAGCGTGAGGCGCTGCGGCTCTGAGAGCTCACCGTTGGCCACCTGTCCGTCTCGCATGAGCGCCAGTAGCTTGGTGGCCAGCACTAGCCGGTCAGTCGAGCCAGCGGGCAGCGGTGCACCGTCGGGGCCGG
>CAKZVG010000479.1 GCA_937921835.1 uncultured Bryobacteraceae bacterium
CACGGCCGCGCGGGCCGCGCCTTCACCCTCCGCCGGAACAGGCCACCGCTTCACGCGCCGGGTGGCCTGAGGCTTTGAAGCCTGTTCCGGCGGGCGAGGGTCGGTTTTCAGGCCAGCAACTCGCGGATCACTTCGCCGCCCGTCTGGCTGAGCTGCTTCTCGCGGCCGGCGTGGAAGAAGCGCAGCCTGGCGTCGTCGAGACCCAGCAGGTGGAGGAGCGTCACGTGGAAGTCGCGCAGCGGGTGGACGCATTCCACCGCCTGCGCGCCGGTCTCGTCGGTCGCGCCCACGATGGCGCCGCGTTTGACGCCTCCGCCCGCCAGCAGCACGGTCATCGCGTTGGCGTTGTGATCCCGGCCCCAGGCGGTGCTGCCCTGGCGGATGCCGTTGTCCGGGCTGCGTCCGAACTCGCCCGCCCAAACCACCAGCGTTTCCTCGAGCAGCCCGGTGCGCTTCAGGTCCTTGAGGAGCGCGCTTACCGGCCGGTCCATGGCCCGCAAGCGCGCGCCGTGCGCCTTCTCGATGTAGTCGTGCGAATCCCAGCCCATGGCGATGACCTGCACGAAGCGCACGCCGGCTTCAACCAGCCGCCGCGCCAGCAGGCAGCGCCGCCCGAGCGCATCCTCGTCCGGGTTTTTGCCGCCGATGCCGTACATCTCGAGCGTCTCTTTCGACTCGCGCGCCAGGTCCACCACGCCGGGCATCTCGGCCTGCATGCGGAAAGCGAGTTCGTAGCTCTCGATGCGCGCCGCCAAATCCGCGTGCTGCGGGTGGCGTTCCTGGTGGCGGCGGTTGAGGTCGCCGAGCAGGTCGAGATTCGCCCGCTGGCGCTCGGGCGTGACGCCTGCCGGAGGCGCCATGTCGAGAATCGGAGCGCCTTCGGGCCGCAGCGGCGTGCCCTGGAAATGGGGCGGCAGATAGCCGCTCGCCCAGTTGGCCGCGCCACCCTGCGGATACGCGACGTCCGGCAGCACCACGAAAGCCGGCAGGTTCTGGTTCTCCGTGCCCAGCCCGTAGGCGGTCCAGGCGCCCACCGCCGGATCGCCGCCGAACTGGTTCCCGGTGTTGAGGTGGTAGAGGGCGGTGGGATGATTCACGCTCTCAACCTTCAAGCCGCGGTAGAAGCACAGATCGTCCACCACTTCCGCGAAGTTTCCAAGCAGGGAGTTGATCTCGATTCCCAGCTTCCCGGCGCGGCGGAACTCGAACGGACTGCGGACGTAGTATCGCTCGCCCGTGTTCATGTTGGCCTCGAAGCGGCTGCGCTCCTTCTGGAAGCGCGTCATGTGCAACTCGCTCAGCTTGGGCTTCGGATCGAAACTGTCGATATGGCTGGGACCGCCTTCCATCAACAGGAAGATGCAGCGTTTCGCCTTGGCCGGGTGGTGCGGCTGGCGCGGCGCAAGCGGCGTCGCGGCGCGCGCGTCGCGAGCCAGCAACGCCGAGAGCGCCACCGTGCCCAGTCCCATGCCCGCGTTATAGAGGAACTCGCGGCGATTCAGCCGCGCAACGCGAATGCATTCTCCGGATGGCATTCCCAAGCCTCCTCAGTAGACGTACACGAACTCGTTCGAGTTGAACAGCACCAGAGCCAGGTCGGCCAGCGCCCGCGTTCCGGGCGGGACCTCGCTGGGATGTGCGTTAGCCTCGTACGGGGCGGGGTCCGGCTGTTGCACGAAACGGAACCGCTCACCCGTGAGCTCGCTGGTGATCTGGTGGACAAGCGGCTCGGGTTTGGGCCGCGAGGGCGGCGGCGTCCGCCGGTGAAGCTCGGTCATCCTGGCAACGTGCGCGCGCGCCTGCTCCAGTTCCGCGGCATCGGGTTTGCGCCCGAAAGCGAGGGCGAACGCCCGTTCGATGCGTGCATCGCCCGCCGCCGCCTCCTTCTCCAGGCGGAGCGCGAAAGCCAGCGCCATGTCGTTGGAGAACGCGCCGTTGAGCAAAGCGAAGGCCTGCGTGGGCACGGTGGAAGCTTCGCGCCGCTCGCAGGAGAGATCGAGGCTCGGCCCGTTGAACACCTCGATCAACGGATCCACCAGGCTGCGCTGCTGGAAGGTGTAGATGGTTCTCCGGTTTCGCAGCCGCTTGAGCGGCGACGGGCTGTAAGCGGGCGCCAACGATCCCATGCGGTGTTGCGGCTGGCGCGCGACATCCTCGTTGATCTGTGGAAACACGCCCGGTCCGCCGCGCTCCGGGCTTAACTCGCCCGAAACCGCCAGAATGGCATCGCGGATCGCCTCCGCTTCGAGGCGGCGCGGCGGGAAGTAGGCCAGCAGCTTGTTGTCCGGATCCTTCTCGCGCACGCGCCCGGCGTCGGGATGCGCCGAAGCGCGCTGATACGTTTCCGAAAGCAGAATCGCGCGGTGCACGGCCTTCACGCTCCAGCCGCTCTCGACAAAATACGCCGCCAGCCAGTCGAGCAGTTCCGGGTGCGAGGGCTTGCCGCCGGACTTGCCGAAGTTGTTGGCGTCGGGGACCAGGCCCCGCCCGAAATGTCCCTGCCAGATGCGGTTGACCATCACGCGGGCGGTGAGCGGGTTCTTGAGATGCGCGATCCAGTTGGCGAGCGCCGCCCGCCGCCCCTCGACGGACTTGGGAATGACCGGCGCGCTGTGATCGCTGTAGCGCGCCACCGCCGTCAGCACGCCCGGTTCGACTTCTTCTCCCGGCGATTGAATGTTGCCGCCGGGCAGGATGCGCACCGGCTGCGGGCGGTAGTCGGCGCGCGCCGGATACTTCAGCGACTGGCCGCCGTCGCCCGCACCGTCCAGCGGACCGCTCGACACGGCGAACGCCTTCGGCTCGAAGCGGTCGAGCGATTCCCGGTAGAGCTGCATGTGTTTCTGGAAGAGCTTGTGGGCTTCGAAACGCTCCGGGTCGAGTCCCGCGCCCGACTCCATGGCCCGCTTCAACTCGCCCGGCGGCAGGTCTTCCACCCGGCTCACCGAGTGCTTCTTAAGCAGCGCCCGGGCGCTCTCCTGGCGGAACTCGTCCATTTTGGCGCGCGTCAGTTCGACGATCCGGCCGAGGTGCGCCTTGCCTTCCGCCAGATCGGCCGTGTTCTCCTGCTTCAGAAACGGGAGCCTGGGCCGCGCGAATTCGGTGGTGGCGAAGACCGCTTGCAGGCTGTAGTAATCGCGCGTGGGGATGGGGTCGAACTTGTGATCGTGGCAGCGCGCGCAGCCGGCGGTCATGGCGAGAAAGGTGGTCGCGGTGGCGTGCGTCACGTCGTCGAGGAACATCTGCCGGGTGACGGCCTCCACCGACATGGCGGTGTGCTCCCACGGTCCGGCGCGAAGGAAGCCGGTGGCGATGAGCGCTTCGGGGTCGCCCGGGAAGAGTTCGTCGCCCGCCACCTGCTCGCGGACGAAGCGGTCGTAGGGCTTGTCGTGGTTGAAGCTGCGGATGACGTAGTCGCGGTAGCGCCAGGCATCGGGGATATCGAAGTCGAACTCGTGGCCGTGTGTCTCGGCGTAGCGCACCAGGTCCAGCCAGTGCCGGCCCCAGCGCTCGCCGTAGTGGGGGCTGGCCAGCAGCCGCTCGACCACTTTCTCGTAGGCGTCCGGTGAGTCGTCTTTCAGGAACGCCTCG
>CAKZVG010000480.1 GCA_937921835.1 uncultured Bryobacteraceae bacterium
GCGCGTTCTTCTGCGCCGCCGCGGCGCGCAGCAGCTCGCCCTCGGCTTCTTTGAGGTCCGAGACGCCCTGCAACTGCCGTTTGTAAAGCTCCTCGATGGCGGCCGCGCCCTGTTCGACCCCGGACACGCCCAGCCAGCCCACGGCCAGGGTGATCACGGCCGTCAAGGCGAATCCTCCCATCATCTTCGTCAACAGTCCGCCCCGCCGCAGCCGCCGGCCGGACACTTCCCATTGCGTGCTCATGGTTGAAGGTTTCCTCGCAGAATTCATCGGACGGAATGGGGCGAATGAGAGCTAAAAAAGCCCGCCGCCGGGCCGATAAGGCAACTGATCCAGGAGACCGTTAGGATGAAACTCAACTTGATTGCCGTCTTTCTCGCGGCCGCCAGTCTGGCCGCCGCCGACGAACCTACGGTGCGCGTACCCGAAGCCGAAGCCAAGAAAGCGCTGGTGACGCGCGTCGATCCCGAGTATCCGCCCATGGCCCGGCAGATGCGCCTCTCGGGCCGGGTGCAGGTGGACGCCTACATCGACGAAAACGGCGCGGTCGAGAAGGTGCAGGTGGTCAACGGCAACCCGCTGCTGACCTCGGCGGCGGTCAACGCGGTGAAGAAGTGGAAGTTCAACGCCATCACGGCCAACGGCAAGGCGGTGAAGGCGGTGGCCGGCTTCACCTTCGACTTCAAGCTGTAAGCTCAGTCCTGGCGGAAGACCAGGCCGGAGGGCAGTTCCTCGCCGAAGACGCGCCCGAGCGAGGCCAGATCGCCCTCGTCCTCGCCCTCAAGCAGCGCCATCAGCCGGGCGGCGTTGGGCGCCTCCGCGATCCGCCGCCCAAGCGCCGCCAGGGTGGGCGCCGGCAGGTCGCGGGCGGCGTCGCCGGTGCGGCGCGCAATGGCCGCCGCCGCCTCCAGCGCCTCGCCCGGCGCGCCCGGCAAAGCCGCCAGCGCCTCCGCCCAGCGCGCCGCCACAGTGGCCGGCACCACCTGATTCGCCGGACCATAGAACAGCTTCCGCGCGCCCAGCCGCGACAAACACCAAAACTCGCCCGGGCGGAAGTCCCCCGCCCTCACCCGCTTCAGCAGCGCCTCGCCTAACTCCACCTTGGTCTGCACCGGCAACAGCTCCAGGCTCGCCGCCGCGCGCCACATCTCCCCCAGCAGGCTGGCGTTGACCCGCGGCGGCTTCTTCCCGCGGGGCAGCAGAAATCCCGACAGCCGCTGAAACAGGTCCACCTGCTGGTTGCGGCTCAAGCCCCCGGCCAGGCGCCCCCAAAAGATCCACCACTGCACCTCGCACTCGACCGAGTTGCGATGCTGAAGCCCGGAGGCCCAGACCCGCCGCGCCTGCTCGACGCGCAATTCATCGCCCGGAAACCCGAAGCCCGGGCGCAGGCAGAACCCGCACAGGTTCAGCCAGCGGGCCTCAAGCGCCGCCGATTGCGTGCGCCCGTCGGCCAGTTCCAGGAACACGTCTCCCAGCCGCCGGATAGCTTCGAGCGGCCAGGCGTTGCGCCCCAGCCCGAGCGCCTGTTCAAGCCGCCCCGGCAGTTCGGCCGGCCCGATCTCCGGCGCGCGCCCGGAAAACACCGCCCGCACCAGATCCTCGCTCCGCTCGAGCGCCTCCGCGGCCACCAGCGCCACGGGACGGGGGGCCGCCTTGGCTTCCGGCGCCTGCTTGCGCAACTCGAATTGCAGCCGCCAGCGGTGCTCGCTGATCTTCGACTGGCACCAGATCTCGAGCGTTCCCACCTCGGTCAACCGCGCGCCCAAACGCACCGGGATCAGCCGCTCTCCGGCCGGTTTGCCGAAGCGGATCACGGCCTGGAGCGGAGCGTGCGCGTGCAGATTGGGATCGTCCGGCGCGAACTCGGCCACGCCGCCCAAGGCGTCGCCGGTGCGCACCAGCGAGCTGTACAGCCGGAACGACACCGGCCGGTTGGCCACCAGTTGCAGGTCGGGCAGATCGAGTTCGAGCGACGCGCCCTCCTCGGCGCCGCGCGGCACCAGACACACCGTACGCAACGTGTCCCCGCCGCCGACGCCGATAAAGTAGGCGCGCGGCAGGCCGCCGCGCACCATCAGCCCGGCCCCGGTCGAGCGAACGTAAGAATAGTAGGCCGCGCCCACCGCCACGGCCAGATCCAGATCGTGGTTCTCCAGCACCAACGGCCGCCGCCCGAACCAGCGCTCCAGCACGCCGGCCACCCGCTCGCGCAGGATCGCGGGAATGAAAAAGCCGCCGTTGAACAGCACGGCGTCGGGCGCCTGGCCGGCGTTGGTCAGGAACTCGGCCAGGTGGCGGGTGACGGCCGGGTCGGAGACGTAAGGCAGGCCGAGTTCGCGGAACAGGCTTTTCTTCTCGTCCTTGGGCCGCTCCTCCAGCCCGCAGAAGGGGAGAAAGCCTTCCAGAGCCAGTTCGAGCGCCTCCTCGCGCCGGATTTCGGTCCGCAGGGTCCCCCCGACGAGCGACGCTCCCGCGCCCAACACGGTGATCTCGATGCTCTTGAGGCTGGGATCCGACAGCAGCCGCTCCTTGGCGGCGGCGCACTGGCGGCGGAGCGCGCTGCGCTGGCGCACCGAGAGCTGGCGGCCCAGCTTGGCCTCGGCCAGCCAGGCCAGGGTCAGGTCCAGGTTGTCGCCGCCGAGCAGCAGGTGGCGCCCGACGGCGGTCCGGGTGAAGTCGACGCGGTCGCCCTCGCGCGTGACGCGGATGAGGGTGAAATCGCTGGTCCCGCCGCCCACGTCGCAGACCAGCACCACCTGCCCGTCAAAGAGGTTCTTGCGCGAGGCCGTCAGGTGGTGGGCAATCCAGGAGTAAAAGGCCGCGGCCGGCTCCTCGAGCAGGGTCAGGTTGGGGATGCCCGCCTCGGCCGCCGCCGCCACGGTGAGCTCGCGCGCCTCCTCGTCGAAGGAGGCAGGCACGGTGAGCACCACCTCCTGCGCCGCCAGCGGGGCGCCGGGATGGGACTGCTCCCAGGCCTGACGCAGTTCGCTCAGCACGCGCGCCGAGACGTCCACCGGCGAGAGCACGCGCCCGCTCTCCTGCGCGTCCCAGGGCAGGATCTTGGCGGTGCGGTCGACCTCGGGGTTCGAGAGCCAGCTCTTGGCCGAATGCACCGAGCGGGTGGGGACCAGCGCGCCCTGCTCCTGGGCGTAGGCCCCGGCGAAGACCTGCTCGCCCAGGAAGAGGAAGGACGGCAGCGTGCGCCGCGCCTCGACGCGTCCGGGCGCCACCACCTGCGGAATGGGGAGCACGTG
>CAKZVG010000481.1 GCA_937921835.1 uncultured Bryobacteraceae bacterium
GGACCGGGCCCTGGCGCTCCCTCCGCTGAACACCACTCTGGCCCGGCGCATGATGGAACGGACCAAGATCTACACCGCGCTCAAGGGAGTCCGCGGGCGCAAGCCGGTGGACCTGGAAGCGCTCGACCGGCTGCTGGTGCACTTCAGCCAGCTTGTCGTCGAGCAGCGCTGGATCAAGGAGATCGACATCAACCCGCTGCTGGCTTCTCCCGAGCAGCTCGTGGCGCTGGACGCGCGCGTGGTGCTCCATCCGGCGGACACGCGGGAGGAGGACCTTCCCAAGCTGCCGGTGCGGCCCTACCCGGTTCAATACTGCGGCGCCTGGAAGATGAAGGACGGCGTCGAGGTCACCATCCGGCCCATCCGTCCCGAGGATGAGCCCGCCATGGTGCAGTTCCACGAGACGCTTTCCGACCGCACCGTCTACCAGCGCTACATGCAGCTTCTCCAGTTGCAACAGCGCGTCTCGCACGAGCGGCTGACGCGCATCTGCTTCATCGACTACGACCGCGAGATCGCCCTGGTGGCCGTCAAGCCGGGCGAGGGTGGCGCGGCCGAGATCATCGGCGTCGGACGCCTGCAAAAGATCCATGGCACCGGCGGCGCCGAGTTCGCCATCGTCATCAGCGACAGCCAGCAGGGCAAGGGGCTGGGCACTGAGCTGCTCCGGCGTCTGATCGCCATCGCCCGCGATGAACGCCTGGACCGCATCCGCGCCGATATCCTGGCCGACAACGTCGGTATGCAGAAGGTGTGCGAGTCGCTGGGCTTCCGCCTAAAGCACGACCCCAACGAGCCGACCGTCGAAGCCGAACTGGATCTGAACTAGAGTGGCGCCGGCCGCGGCGCGCGGAGCGGCCCTCCCGCGCCTTCGCGCCGCGGCCGGGCGGAGGCTGTCAGCCCCGCTGTCCACGGCGGATCGAGGCCGGAGCCGCACGGGCGGCGCTGCCGGAGGGGACCGCTTCCCAGGCTAGCCCGGTGGCGGCGTCAAAAGACCCGGGGCGGCCCCGAGCGGAGCGGCCGCCCCGGCAAGAGCGGAAACTACTTCTTCTTCGGAGGGACGATGGCGTCCTTGACGGACTTGGCCACGCGGAATTTCACGACTTTCTTGGCCGGGATCTTGATTTTCTCGCCCGTCGCCGGGTTGCGTCCGAGGCGCGCCTTGCGCTCCTGCCGCACCAGCCGTCCGATCCCGGGCAGCACGAATACCCCTGTCTTTTTCGTTTCGCGGACGGCGATCTCGGCATAGATCTCCAGAATCTGCTTGGCGACCTTGCTTGCCACCTGAGCCTTTTCCGCGATTTCCTTCACCAGTTGCGTCTGCGTCATTCGGGTTGCTTCGGCCATAGGCCTCCTTCACTGTTCTCCCTGATCCGGCTTGCCGGGCCTCCTTCCGGGCCATCTTCGCGTCCTTGACAGAACGTGCCGAAAATGTTTCGAACAAAAGGCATCAGGGCCGTTTCGCTGTCTTATGATACGGGATCGCGCCGCGGTTGTAAAGGGGATCGCGCCAAAAAAGCCCCATTTTCCGGGCGTTTCAGGGCCGGCCGACGGCCGGAAGGGCCTGAAACACGCCTTCCGGAGGCCTTGGGACCATTTCAGGCCACGGAAGCGGCGCTGCGCCGGCCAGCTGGGGCGCTCGTGAGGCCCAGTTTCTGGCGCACTTCCTGGGAGATCCGGGCGGCGGTTTCGGGGTGCTCGCGGAGGAAGTTGCGGGCCGTCTCCCGGCCCTGGCCGATCCGTTCGCCGCGGAAACTGAACCAGGATCCGCTCTTTTCGAGCACGCCTTGCGCGACGCCCAGGTCGAGCAGATCGCCCTCGCCGGAGATCCCCTCCCCGTAGAGCAGATCGAGTTCGGCCTCGCGGAAGGGCGCGGCGACCTTGTTCTTGACCACCTTGACCTTGACGCGGCTGCCGGCCGTGTTCTCGCCGTCCTTGAGGATTGAAGTCCGCCGGACTTCCAGCCGGACCGAGGCGTAGAACTTAAGGGCGCGCCCGCCGGTGGTGGTCTCCGGACTGCCGAACAGGACGCCGACTTTCTCGCGGAGCTGGTTGATGAAGATGAGGCAGCAGTTGTTTCTGGCGACCGTGCCGGTGAGTTTGCGCAGCGCCTGGGACATCAGCCGCGCCTGCAAGCCGACGTGGCTTTCTCCCATCTCGCCTTCCAGTTCGGCCTTGGGCACCAGCGCGGCCACCGAATCGACCACCGCGATGTCGAGCGCTCCGCTGGAAATCAGCGCGCCGGTGATTTCGAGCGCCTGTTCGCCGTAATCGGGCTGGGAGACCAGCAGATTCTCCACGTCCACCCCGAGGTTGCGGGCGTAGGTGAGGTCCAGCGCGTGCTCGGCGTCGATGAAGGCCGCCGCGCCGCCCGCGCGCTGCGCCTGGGCGATCGCCGCCAGCGCGAGCGTGGTCTTGCCGGAGGACTCCGGACCGAAAATCTCAATCACCCGCCCGCGCGGGAAGCCGCCGACGCCCAAGGCGGCGTCGAGCGAGATCGCCCCGCTCGGGATGACGGCAACCGGCAGCGCCTGGGTCGAGCCCAGGCGCAGGACCGAACCCTTTCCGAACTGCTTCTCGATGTAACTCAACGCCGAGTCGATCTGGTTGCGGCGCGCGCCGTCGTCCACGAAGCTCTCCTTACGGATGGATTCCAAGAGGAATGTGACGGCGGCGGAGCGGGATTCTCAGGAAAATGCGAGGCGCCGTCCGGGCGCGCCGATAAGCGCTTTTGGAGGCCGGAACCGGCCTGCGCGGACCATGTTTGCGATTCTCGGTTTACTCGTCGTCTTCGGCGCCGTCATCGGAGGCTATCTCCTCGAACACGGCAACTTGCACGTCCTCTTCCAGCCGGCCGAGCTGGTGATCATCGGCGGCGCGGCGCTCGGATCGCTGCTGGTGGCGAATCCGCTGCCGGTCATTATCCGCGTGCTGAAGGGGCTGGGCGGGATCCTGGGAAGCGATCCCTACAACCGGGCCTTCTACCTGGACAGCCTCAAGATGCTGTTCGCGCTGTTTCAGCGGGCGCGCAAGGACGGCCTGGTGAAACTCGAGGAGGACGTGGACCATCCCGACAAGAGCCAGGTCTTCACGAAGTATCCGAAGTTCCTGAAGGACCATCACGCGCTGCATTTCGTCTGCGACACCGTGCGCTCGGTGGTCAGCGGCGGAGTGGGCCATTTCGAGGTGGACCAGATGATGGAAATCGACATGGAAGTCCACCACCACGAAGCCGGGCAGCCGGTGTCGGCGCTCACCACGGTGGCCGACTCCTTGCCCGGTCTGGGCATTGTGGCGGCGGTGCTGGGGGTGGTCATTACGATGGGAGCGCTGGGGGGGCCGCCCGAGGAAATCGGCCACAAAGTGGCGGCGGCTCTGGTGGGGACGTTTCTGGGAATCCTGATGTGCTACGGCGTGTTCGGTCCCCTGGCCGCCCTGATGGGCAAGCGCAACGATTCGGCCGCGCACTACTACCAGGTGCTGCGGGTGGCCATCGTGGCCTTTGTGAAGGGGCTTTCACCCATCCTGGCGGTGGAGTTCGGGCGGCGCGCGATCCCGCACAGCGTCCGCCCCACCTTCAAACAGATGGAGGAGGCTTGCCGCCAGTCCAACAAGGCCTGAGGCGGCCGGAGCCGCATGAGCAATTCGGGACAGACCGCGCCCATTATCATCGTCAAGAAGAAGGTGAACCACGGCGGCCATCACGGGGGCGCCTGGAAGGTGGCCTACGCCGACTTCGTCACCGCCATGATGGCGCTGTTCATCGTGCTCTGGCTCATGAACACCAACCAGAAGATCCAGGAGGCGGTTTCCGGATATTTTCGCGATCCCAAGGGCTACAAGGCGCTGTCCGGGACCGGCGCGGCCGGTTCGGGCGAAACCCTGGCCGTGGATCGCGCCGGAATGGAGCAACTCAGCGAGAAACTCCGGCAAGCCATGAGCCGGCTGCCCGAATTCCAACAGATCAAGGACCAGGTGCAGGTCACCGTCACCGGCGAGGGATTGCGGGTGGAACTGCTCGAAACCGAGAAAGGCGTCTTCTTCGAGAGCGGCAGTGCGAAGCCTAGCCTGCCCGGCGAGGATATGATCAAGCTCATGGCGCGCGAGCTCGGCAAGCTGCCCAACGAGATCGTCATCGAGGGCCATACCGACTCCCGGCCTTTCTCCAACGACAGCGTCTACAGCAATTGGGAGCTGTCGTCGGACCGCGCCAACTCCGCCCGGCGGCTGATGGAAGCCTCCGGCGCCCGGCCCAAGCAGATCGTCCAGGTGCGCGGCTTCGCCGACCGCAACCTGCGCGCGCCGGACAAACCCGAGGACGCCTCCAACCGGCGCGTGTCCATCATCGTGCGCTATCCGAACGAGCACACCGAGGCGGCCGGCGAAACCGCGCCCGCCAAGCCCACGCCGATGCCGGAGCACAAACAAGCGGCGGGACGTCACTGATCCGGAAGCCGGCCCCGGTTCGAGCGGCGGCCGGTGGTGCTCGCAAGGGTGGCGCGGCCCAGTGCGGGCGCTTCCGGCCCCGTCTCACTCCACCACCAGCGTGTTCCCTCCAGCGGCGCGCGCCAAGGCGAGCTGCTTTCCAGCCCGCGCGATGACTGCCTGCTGGTCTTCGCCCTGGCGCACAATCACGCCGCCGATCGAGACCGTCGCGTGCACGGGCGCGCCCCACCACTGGATACTCGATTTCGCCACCAGGGCGCGCAGGCGCTCTCCGACCCTGCGCAGCGTAGCCGGGTCGCAGCCGTCGATGACCACCAGGAACTTGTCCTTTTCCCAACGTCCCAGCAGTTGCTGCTCGGTAACGCCGCCGAGCAGCGCCAGGGCGACGGTGCGCAGCATCGAGTTGCCGGCGTCGCGGCCATAGGTGCGGTTGATTCCCTTCAGGTTATCGACGTCGGCCAGCAGCAGGCCGAAGGGAACGCCATCGACCGGGAACTCGTGGACGCGCTCGCCCAGCCGGGTTTCGATTAGCGCGTGGTTGGGCAGACCGGTCAAAGGATCGAGCGACTCGGGACCTTCGAGTCCGCCGTCGGGCGCGGTCCTGCGGCCGGGGGCGCGTTGTTCAAAGACCTGAACCGCGCCGGCGATTTCACCGCCCCGCTTCAGCGCCGACACGCGCACCCGCACCGCCACCGGGTGCCCGTCCTTGTGCCGCAGGTAGCAGTGGATTTCGCGGGGGCAGCCGTCGATGAGGGTGGCCTCCAGCGGACAGCCGTTCTGGCAGAGACCTCCGCCGTCGAGCGTGCTGTGCGTCAGCAGGCCGTCGAAACAATGCCGCCCCAGGACATCGTGCCGGAGGTGTCCGGTGATGGCCTCCGCGGCGGCGTTCCACTCGACAATCCGGCGCCCGGCGTCCACCACGTATACCCCGTCGGGCAGGCTATCGACTACCGCCTGGCAAAGTTCGGAAGGGGGCGCGGGCAGCTCGCTGTTTGGGGACCCGGGATGCCGCTCCATGACAGACTCCTGCACTCCTCATCCGGCTTATCGGCGGAATCGCGGGCGCTTTGAGCGCCGCTCTAGGACGGCTGCGCCGCGTTTGGTACAATCAATTCTTCGAAGGGCTTGGACCGGATGCGCGCGGAGTGCCTCCACGCCGCGCCGGGGGAACGTTCTGGAGGATCGATGGGCGAAGCGCTCGGAATGATCGACACTCGCGGCCTGGTGGCCATGATCGAAGCCGCCGACGCGATGGCGAAAGCCGCCAAGGTGACCATGGTGGGCTGGGAGAAGATCGGCTCGGGTTACGTCACCGCTCTGGTGCGCGGCGACGTAGCGGCGGTGCGGGCGGCGACCGATGCCGGCGCGGCGGCGGCGCGGCGCGTCGGGGAGCTGATCTCGGTGCACGTCATTCCGCGCCCACACCCCAGCCTGGAAGACGTTCTGCCGATCGGCAAGTCCGGCGCCGCCAACGCGAAGTAGAAAGGAATGGCCGCCGGTCCGCCGCGGGCCGGCAGGCCCCGCCGCCAATGATTCTGGCACGAGTTGTGGGGACGGTCGTCGCCACCCGCAAGGACCCCCGCCTGGAGGGTAAGAAGTTGCTGATTCTGAAGCCGGTCTCGCCGCAGGGCAAGGAGGAAGCCGGCTATGTGGTGGCGGTGGACACCGTTAGCGCCGGCAGCCGCGAACTGGTAATCGCCGTTTCCGGCAGTTCGGCGCGCATGGCCGAAGGCTGCAAGGATCACCCGGTGGACACGGCCATCATCGGCATCGTCGACCAGGTCAGCCTGGACGAGCCACGCTCCGGAAAGCAGTCCTGAGATGTATCTGGGCCGAGTGGTGGGCCGGGTCTGGTCCACGATCAAGCATCCCAGCCTGGAAGGTCACCGGCTGCTGGTGGTGCAGCCGGTAAGTCCCGAGTTGCGGCCCACCGGCAAAGCCATCGTGGCGACGGACGCTACCGGCGCCGGCGCCGGGGAACTGATCTATTGGTGCCGCGGCAAGGAATCGAGCTTCGCGTTCCTGCCCGAGGAGATTACCACCGATTTTTGCATCGTGGGCATCGTGGACGAACTGCGCGTGCGGCGCACCGGGCCGCTGGCGTCCGCGCCCGCCGCCCCCCCGGCCGCCGGCGGAGACTGACATGCTGATTTCGCGCGTGATCGGCGAGGTGGTGGCGACCCGGAAGCACGAGAGTCACGAGGGTTGCAAGCTCCTGCTGGTGCAGCCGCTCAACCTGGATGGCAGCAACCGCGGCGACGCTCTGGTGGCGGTGGATGCGGCTGGCGCCGGCGTGGGGGATCTGGTGCTGCTGGTCACGGAGGGCTTCAGCGCCATGACCAGCGTTCAGCGCCCGCAGTCACCGATCGACATGGCTGTGATCGGGGTGATCGACGCGCTCGACCTCGGCCCGGAGTGGACGCCTCCGGGGGGTTTTCCGGTACAAAAGATAGGCTAGCAGCAGCCCGCCCATGGCCAGTTTCACAAACTGGCTCACCTGGTAAACTTTTTCGAACGCGGCTGCCTTGACCCGGTCGGGCGAGGACTGTTCCGGCGCCAGGAAATCGGCGCCCCGCCCGTAGCCGATGAGTTCCGGCGTCACGGCCAGGTAAACGGCGGCCGCGACCGCCAGCATTCCCCCGGCGAGCGCCACCGGCAGCCAGCCTTCGCGTGTGCCGAACAGCAGGTGCAGGAAGAGCGCGGCGCCGGCGAACAGTTGGAACACCTCCCACATCCGGTAGAGGGCGCGCTTCTGCTCAGCCGCCTCGTGCAAAAGCACCGTCCGCACGTACTGCGGTCCCACCGTCCTGGTGAGTTCCCGCACGCGCTCGGCCGGAGACGCGAGCATCTCCTCCACCGTAGCCGAGGTCCGCGCGGCTGCCAGCAGCATGAGCACAAGCCCTCCCATCCATACTCCGAGCAAGAAGCTGGCGAGCCTGCGGGTGTGCATCAGAAACACAGTGTAACGCAGCGGAAAGCCCAAAGCGCCCGAAATGGCGACTAATTCCGGCGCGCTTTGGCTAAACTTGAATCGGAGGCCGCATGGCACAGACCACCACGAACCAGGGAGTGGATCTTCTCGCCAGCCGCCCGGCGCTTGATCGCGACCAGTTGATCCGCGCCTTCCGGCACATGCACACCGCGCGCCGTCTGGACGACCGCGAGATCCTGCTGAAACGCCAGAACCGGATCTTTTTTCAGATCAGCGGCGCCGGACACGAAGCGATCCAAGCCGCCGCCGGCCTGATTCTGCGCTCCGGCCACGATTGGTTCTACCCCTACTACCGCGATCGCACGCTGTGTCTTATGCTCGGCGTGACCGCCGAGGAGATGTTGCTGCAAGCGGTGGGCGCCGCCGCCGACCCGGCATCGGGCGGCCGCCAGATGCCCTCCCATTGGGGCCATGCGCGGCACCACATCGTCAGTTCCTCTTCGCCCACCGGCACCCAGTTTCTCCAGGCGGCCGGCTGCGCACACGCTTCGCGCTACCTGAACCCGGAGGGCGACGAGGTCACGCTGGTCTCGACCGGAGACGGCGCCACGAGCGAGGGCGAGTTCTGGGAGGCGCTCAACATCGCCTGCCTGGATCGCCTGCCGCTGCTGTTCCTGGTCGAGGACAACGGTTACGCCATTTCCGTTCCCATCGAATGCCAGACCGCGGGCGGCAGCATCTCCCGCCTGGCGGCCGGCTTCCCGGGGCTGCGCATCCGCGAATGCGACGGGACCGATTTTTTCGCCTCCTACGACGCCGTTCTCGAGGCCTTCGAGTGGTGCCGGAGCGGCCGCGGCCCGGCGCTGGTGCACGCCCACGTCATCCGCCCGTACTCGCACTCCCTTTCCGACGACGAGCGGCTGTATAAGAGCGCCGCCGAACGCGAAGCGGAAGCCGAGCGCGATCCAATCGTTACCTTCCCCAAGCGCCTGCTCGCGGAAGGCATCCTCGATGCGCGCCAACTGCAAAACCTGGTTCACGAGATCGAGCAGGAAATTGAACAAGCCGCCGCGCGCGCCCTGAAGGCCCCCTCGCCCGCCCCGGCCACGGCGCTGAAGCACCTCTATGCGGAGACCGGCAGCCCGGCCTCGGACGCTTTCGCCGCGCAACCCGCCTTTACCGGCGAGCCGCGCACCATGGTCGATGCCATCAACCTTACGTTGAGCGAGGAGATGCGGCGCGACCCGCGCATCGTGGTGTTTGGCGAGGACGTGGCGGACTGCTCGCGGGAGGCGAACCTGGGCGAGGTCAAGGGAAAGGGCGGGGTCTTCAAGGCCACCGCCGGGCTTCAGATCGAGTTTGGCTCGCGGCGCGTCTTCAACACGCCGCTGGCCGAGGCGGCTATCGTCGGGCGCGCCATCGGGATGGCCACGCGCGGTCTCAAGCCCGTGGCCGAGATCCAGTTCTTCGACTACATCTGGCCGGCCATGATGCAGTTGCGCGACGAACTGGCGACCCTGCGCTGGCGCTCGAACGGCGCGTTCTCCTGTCCCGCCGTCATCCGCGTGGCCATTGGCGGCTACCTGAACGGCGGCGCGATTTACCACAGCCAGAGCGGCGAAGTGGAATTCACGCACATCCCGGGCCTGCGCGTGGTCATGCCTTCGAATGCGCTCGACGCCTGCGGGTTGCTGCGCACCGCTATCCGCTGCGGCGACCCGGTGCTGTTTCTCGAGCACAAGAAGCTCTACCGCGAGCCTTATAACCGCTCGCCGCACCCGGGCCCGGATTTCACCATCCCCTTTGGGCGGGCGCGGCTGGTCAAGCGGGGGCGGAGCCTCACCCTGGTAACGTACGGCGCGCTGGTGCAGAAGGCGCTGCAAGCGGCGGCGCAGCTTGAGCAGCGCCATCACGGGGCGTCGGTCGAGATCCTCGACCTGCGGACGCTGGCCCCTTATGACTGGGAGGCGATCGCCAGCTCGGTCCGCAAGACGGCGCGGCTGCTGATCGCGCACGAGGATTGCCTGTCGTTCGGCTACGGCGCCGAGATCGCCGCGCGCGCCGCGGACGAGTTGTTCGATTGCCTGGACGCTCCCGTGCGGCGGGTGGCCGCGCTGGACACCTGGGTGGGCTACAACCCTGAGCTCGAACAGGCCACGCTGCCGCAGACCGCCGACCTGGTGCGCGAAGCGGGCCGGCTGCTGGAGTGGTGAGAGCGGCGCCGCCTGCTACCATCGTCGTTAGCGATATGCTCTACCGGTTCCTGCTCACCGTTCTGGCCGCGGGCGTGGCTAGCGCTGCGTCTCCGCCCA
>CAKZVG010000482.1 GCA_937921835.1 uncultured Bryobacteraceae bacterium
CGCCGACGCCTTCCGCGCCGGGCGCGCGCCGGAAAAGATCCTGGCCATCATGAAGGACAGCCGCGTGGGAAGCTACGGCGCGCTGGCCGTCGGCTTGTCGCTCCTGGTGCGCTGGCAGGCGATGGCGCCGCTCGCGCCGGATCGCGCCTGGCTGCTGGTTCCCGCCTACGCGGTTTCCCGCGGTGCGATAGTGGCGCTGGCGGCGGCTAGCAAGCCGGCGGGGGAGGGATTGGGCCGCCAGTTCCGCGCCGCGCTCGGACGCGGATCCACCGCCGCCGCGATGTTGCTGGGCGGGGCCTTCGCGCTGCTGGCCGGCTGGCCCGCCGCGGCGTGGCTGCTGGCGGTCAACGCCGCCGCCGTCGCCGCCGCGCGCGCCTACTTCCAGCGCCGCATCGGAGGGGTCACCGGCGATTGTATCGGCGCTCTGGCGGTCCTCTCCGAAGCGCTTTCGCTCCTGGTGCTCGCATGGCGGACCTCTACCTGATCCGCCACGCCGAGCCGGCCCTGCGCGGGGTGTTCCTCGGGCAACTGGATCCGCCGCTGGCCGCAACCGCGATCGCGCCCGCCTGCCGCGCCCTTGCCGGCGTGCGCGCCGCTGCCGTCTATTCGAGCCCGCTGCGCCGCGCGCGGGACACGGCGGCGCTGCTCCCCGGAAATCCAGCCGTCACCGTGATCGAGGACCTCAAGGAGATCGGCTACGGCGCCTGGGAAGGCAAGACATGGCGGGAAGCCGAACGCGGCTGGCCGGAACTGGCGCGGCGCAAACAAACCGGCTGGCTCGACGTCGCGCCGCCGGAAGGCGAGCCGTGGACGGATTTCCTCGGCCGCGTGGCGCGCGCTCTGGCGGTGGTGCGGCGCGGCGCGCTGCCGGCGGCCGTGGTGGCGCATCAGGCCGTGAACGCCGCGCTCGCGCACCTGCTCAGCGGCCGCGATCCAGTTTCTTTCGAACAACAATACTGCGAGGTAATCCACTGTGATCTCTGAACTCATACCACCCATCCCGCCTGCTCGCGACGAGGACCTGGAGCGCCGCGTGCGCGCGCACTGGGACAATGTGACCAAACCGCCCGGCAGTCTGGGCCAGCTTGAGGAACTCGCGGTGCGCTATGCGCTGGCCTCGGGACGCCTGCCCGCCCGCGGCCCGTTCCGCAAGGCGATGTACATCTTCTGCGCCGACCATGGGGTGACGGAGGAAGGCGTCAGCCCGTATCCGCCGGAGGTCACCGCGCAAATGGTGAAGAACTTCGTGCGCGGCGGCGCGGCCATCAATGTCCTGTGCCGGCAGTTCGGCATCCAGGCCGTGGTGGTGGATTCGGGCGTCCGCGGACCAGCCGTTCCGGGCGCGCTCGACCGCAAGATCGCGCCCGGAACGCGCAATTTCACGCAAGGCCCGGCGATGACGCGCGAGGAAGCTGCGCAAGCCCTCGCGGCGGGCAAGGAACTGGCGCTCGAAGCAGCTTCGCGCAACGAAATCGCGGGCGCGGGGGAAATGGGCATCGGCAACACCACGGCCGCGAGCGCGCTGCTGTGCGTGTTCGGGGGCGTCACTCCGGAGGAAGCCGCCGGCCGCGGCGCGGGTCTCGACGAGGCGGGCGTGGCGCGCAAAGCCGCGGTGCTGCGGCGGGCGCTCGAGGTGAACGGCCCGGATCCGGCGGACCCGCTGGGCGCGCTGGCCGCCGTCGGCGGCTTGGAAATCGCGATGATGGCGGGTTTCTTCCTGGGCGCCGCGTCGGCGCGGCTGCCGGTGGTGGCCGACGGTTTCATTTCCTGCGCGGCGGCGCTGGCGGCGCGGGCGCTGGCGCCGGCGGTGCGCGACTATCTGCTGTTCTCGCACCGCTCGGCCGAACGCGGGCACCGGCGGATGCTGGAGGCGCTGGAGGCGCGGCCGATGCTCGATCTCGATCTGCGGCTGGGAGAGGGCACGGGCGCGGCGCTGGGCATCGCGCTGGTGGAGGCCGGAGTGCGCCTGTTCACCGAGATGGCGACCTTCGAGGAAGCGGAGGTGGCGCGGGAGCTATCCTGAAAGTTCACGCATGAACGACCAGGCGGCAGAGCACAATCCCGCGGCGGCCAACTGCACCGAAGCCGGCGCGGCGCCGCCGATCGCGTCCTGGTCGCAATCCTTCCGCGCGCTGCGGCACCGCAATTTCCGGCTGTTTATCACCGGCCAGGCGGTTTCACTCACCGGCACCTGGATGCAGAACGTGGCGCAGGCCTGGCTGGTATACCGCCTGACCCGCTCGGAGTTTTTCCTCGGCCTGGCGATGTTCTCGATGTACCTGCCGGTGTTCCTGCTGGGGCCGGTGGGCGGGCTGGCGGCCGACCGCTACTCGCGCCACCGCATCGTCATCGCCACGCAGACGCTGGCCATGGCGCAGGCGCTGCTGCTGGCCGTGTTGACGCTTTCGGGCGAGGTGCGGATCTGGCACGTGCTGGCGCTGGCGTTTTCGCTCGGCTGCATCAACGCCTTCGACATGCCGGCGCGGCAGTCGCTGATCGTGCACATGGCCTCCAAAGAGGACCTGCTGAGCGCGATTTCGCTCAACTCGACGGTGTTCAACCTGGCGCGCGTGGTGGGACCGGCGGTGGCGGGCATTCTGGTGGCGGCGGTGGGAGAGGGCCTCTGTTTCCTCATCAACGGGATCAGCTTCCTGCCCGTGATCGGCTGCCTGGCGATGATGCGCATCGTCGAGGCGCGGCGGCGTCCGCAATCGCCCTGGGCGCATTTGAAGGAAGGCTTCCGCTACGCCCACCGGACACGGCCGGTGCGGATGCTGCTCGCCTTCAGCGGCACGCTGAACGTAAGCGCCGCGCCGGGAATGGTGCTGGCGCCGGTGTTCGCCGACGCCATCTTCCAGCGCGGTTCGCTGGGGCTGGGCTTCCTCACCACCGCGATGGGGCTGGGCGCGGTGGCGGGCACCTTGGGACTGGCGCGCCGGACGCGCGTCGGCGGATTGCCCGACGTGATCGTTCTGAGCGCCGCCCTGCTGGCGGCCGGCATGGCGGCCTTCGCCTGGGCGCCCTCGTTTTATGTGGCGCTGGCGGTGATGCCGCTGCTCGGTTTCAGCATCATGCGCCAGAACGCCTCCACCAACACCCTGCTGCAAACCATGATCCCGGACGAGTACCGGGGCCGCATCATGGCGCTGTACTCGATGATGGTGGTGGGGATGGTGCCCTTGGGCAGCCTGGCGGCCGGGACGCTGGCCGAGCATTTCGGCGCGCGCTGGACGATGTTCGGCGCGTCGCTGGCGGCCGCCGCCGGGGCGGTGGTCCTGCGCTGGAAGCTTCCCGCCATCCGGAGCTGGATGCGGGACGGGAACATCCAATGAAAAGAATGTTTGATCGCCTGCTGGCGGCCGTGCTCGCCGCCGCCCTGCTCCAGCCGGTGGTGGCCGAGAGCCCCGCCTTCGCGCAGGTCGACGGAATCCTCAAGGAACTCTCCGAGATCACCGGCCTGGCGCCGCGCGCGAAGATCCGCCGGGCGATGATCACCAAGCCGGAAGTCGAGCGCTTCATGCGCCAGCGGCTGAAGGAGACCGTCAAACCCGAGGAACTGCGGGCCGAGGAGCTGGCGCTGAAGAAGTTCGGATTCGCGCCGCCGGACTTCGACCTGAGGCAGACCACCATCGACCTGCTGACCGAGCAGGCGGCGGCCTTCTACGATTTCCGCAAGAAGAAGCTGTTTCTGCTGGAGTCCTCGCCCACCCTGATGCAGCAGCCGGTGCTGGTGCACGAGCTTGCGCACGCGCTGGCCGATCAGCATTTCCGGCTGGAGCGCTACATCCGGCGCGAGCGCAACGACGACGGCGCGCTGGCCCGCATGGCGGTGATGGAAGGGCAGGCGTCCTGGCTGATGGCGGAGTACGTCGCGCGCCGCTCAGGGCAGTCGCTGGCGAGTTCGCCGGCGCTGGTGCGCATGATGTCGCAGCCGGACACCGCCGCCGGGCAGTATCCGGTGCTTGACCAGGCGCCGCTCTATATTCGCGAGAGCCTGCTGTTCCCTTACACCAAGGGGCTGCTGTTCCAGCACGCGGTGTATTTGAAGCTCGGCAAGCAGGCCTTCCGCGAGGTGTTCGCGCGCCCCCCGGTGAGCACCCAGCAGATTCTCCGGCCCGAAATCTACTTCGAGGGCCGCAAGCCCGAGCAGCCGGCGCCGCCGGAGTTGCCGTCGAAGAAGGGCTTCCGCGAGCTGGCGGAGGGATCGGCCGGCGAGTTCGATCACCAGATCCTGATCCGGCAATACGTGGGCGAGGCGGAAGCCGCCCGGATCGCGCCCGCCTGGCGGGGCGCGAACTACCGCCTGTGGGAGCACAAAGACGGAACGGTGGTGCTGGCCTACGCGTCGGTTTGGACAGACGCCGCGGCGGCGCGGCGTTATTTCGAGGCGTACCGGAAGATCCTGGAGGGTAAGTGGAAGCGCTTCGAGGCCGTGCGGCAGACCGGGGAAGAAATCTCCGGCCGCGGCGACGACGGCGGCTTCGTCCTCCGGCTGACGGGGACGCGCGTGACCAGCCTGGAGGGTCTCGGTCAAGTAAACTGAAAAGAGTAACATCAGGAGGAAGGTTTGCCGCGATTGTGGATTGCCGCCGCCTGCGCCGCCGCGCTGCTTTCAGCAGCGGGGCGCGCCTCCAACATTCCGCGCCAGGCGCCGGAGTTGAAGATCGAGCTTCCGGACGGAAAGGCGCTGCCGCTGAGCCAGTTTCGCGGCAAGGTGGTGGCGCTCGAGTTCCTGCTCACCTCCTGCCCGCATTGCCAGACGGCCTCGGTGCTGATGAACCGGCTGAACCAGGAGTACGGGCCGAAGGGATTCCAGGCGCTCGGCGTGGCGATCCGTCCCGGCCCGCCGACGGTGGCGGATTACGTGAAGCAGTTCGGCTTGGAGTACCCGGTGGGATTGACCACCTCGGCGCGCGCGCAGGAGTTTCTCCAGCACCCGGCGATGGTGCCGATGATGATGCCGCAGCTTGTTTTCATCGACCGCGCGGGCGTGATCCGCGCCCAGTTCGCCGGCAACGATCCGTTCTTCGGACCGGACGAAGAGAAGAACATGCGCCAGTGGATCGAATCCCTGCTGAAGCCGGCGGGCGCGGGAAAGGCGCCGAAGAAGGCGGCGCCCAAAAAGACTTCGTGAGGTAGCGATGCGATTCCCAGCCATTTTCCTGCTGATTCTTTTCCTGGCGGCTCCGGCGTTTTCCTCCACTGTGCCGCGCAAATCCCCGGAGTTCGCCTTCCAGTTGCCCGACGGCAAGCAGGCGTTGTTGTCGCAGCACTGGGGCAAGGTGATCGTG
>CAKZVG010000483.1 GCA_937921835.1 uncultured Bryobacteraceae bacterium
GCTGGTCCTCAAGAGGCGCCGCGGCGGCCATGAGCGCGGACGGCAGGGTAAGAATCGCGGCCATAACAGCGGCCCGGCGCCGCCGTCCCGGCGGCGGGGCATCGGGTCCTGGTTGGAGGCTCGGCCGGGCCGCGGCGGACAGCGAGTCCTCGCGCCGGGCTTCCGCCGCGATCCGGCCAACCGGCCTTGCTGCTTCGCTTCCGGAGTGACTCACGCTGCTTCCCGCGATTCCGGGGTTCCTCCATTATTACTCGCCGTCAGGGATCCCGGTTCCAGCCGGCAGCGGCCCGGACCGCTCTGCTATGATCAAAACAAAACCGGACCACGCCATGGCTTCTCCGGCCGGCCGTAAAATCGCTCCGTCCCGCCCCAGGAAACGCCCTCGCACGCCGTCCTCGCTCGAAGCCGCGCTGCGGCGCAGCGAACAGCTTACCCGGGGGATCATCGATTCGCTCGCAGCGCACGTGGCGGTGCTCGATTCGGAAGGGCGGATCGTGATGACCAACGACGCCTGGAACCGTTTCGCGCGCGAGAACTCGCCGGGACGGCCCCGCCGGACGGGCGTCGGCGTAAACTATCTCAACGTCTGCCGCTCGGCCTGCGGCGGCGAGAGCGCCGAAGGCGCCGAGGACATTCTCGGCGGCCTGACGCGGCTGCTGAAAGGCGCACGGGAGAGCTTCTCTTTCGAGTACCCTTGCCACTCGCCGAACGAGCGCCGCTGGTTCCTGTTGCAGGCCACGCGGCTGCGCGGTCCCGCGGGCGGGGCGGTGTTGCTGCACGTCAACATCACCGAACGCAAGCTGATGGAAGGGAAGCTGCTCGATCACGAGCGGCTGCGGGTGCTGACCACCGGGTTGCTCAACGGCCAGGAAGAGGAGCGGCGGCGCATCGCGCGCGAACTCCACGACGGGCTGAACCAGCAGGTGGCGGTGCTGGCCATCGAGCTCGGCATGCTGGCGCAGAAGGCGGGCGGGGAACTGAGCGCCGGGCTGCGGAATCTCCAGCAGCAGACCATCGAGCTTTCCGACCACATCCGCCGCATCTCGCACCGGCTGCACCCGGCCGCACTCGAGTACCTGGGGATCGCCGTGGCGCTGAAGGCGCACTGCGCCGAATTCTCCCAGCGCGAAGGCATCCGCGCCGACCTCAGCATCGAGGGCGATTTCGGCAAACTGGCCCCCGACCGCGCCCTCTGCCTGTACCGGGTGGTCCAGGAGTGCCTGGCCAACGCCGCCCGGCATTCCGGCGCGCGCGAGGTCCTGATCTCACTTTCCCGTTCGGGCGGCGACGCCGACCTGGTGGTCATCGACAACGGGCGCGGTTTCGACGCCGCCCAGCGCGGCAAGGGCCTGGGGCTGGTGAGCATGGAGGAGCGGGTCAACCTGCTGGGCGGCTGCTTCGAACTGCGGTCGGAACCCGGGGAAGGCGCCCGTATCCATATCCGCCTGCCGCTTGAGAAGGAGGGCGCCGCGTGAAGCGGCCACGAGTGGTTCTGGCCGACGATCACACGATGGTAGTCGCCGGCTTGAGCCGCCTGCTCGAACCGGAGTTCGAACTGGCGGGAACGGCGGAAAACGGGCAGGCGCTGCTCGAGGCCGCCGAGCGCACGGAGCCGGACGTGATTGTGGCCGATATCTCAATGCCACTGTTGAACGGCATCGACGCCGTGCGGGAGATCCGGCGGCGCGGTTGCCAGGCGAAAATCATCTTTCTCACCATGCACTCGGAGGTCAGCTTCGCCGTCGAGGCGCTGGAGGCGGGCGCCTCGGGCTATCTTCTCAAGCAGTCCGCGGCCGAGGAGCTGCTGGCCGCGGTGCGCGAAGTGCTCAAGGGACGCACCTACGTCACGCCGCTCATCGCCCGCGAGGTCTTTGAAGCGGCGCTGCACGGGAAACGGGCGCCGGACCGGCCTTCGGTCAAGCTGACCGCGCGCGAGCGCCAGGTGCTGCAACTGCTGGCCGAAGGCAAGTCAGCCAAGGAGATCGCCTCCCTCCTGAACGTCTCCACCCGGACCGCCGAGTTTCACAAGTACAATGTGATGGACAAGCTCGGGCTGCGCTCCACGGCCGAACTGACGCAGTACGCGATGAAACACGGCCTGGTGTCCTGAGCGGCCTCGCCGCCCGGGGCGCCAAGCGGGCGGACCTGTAATTTTTCCCAGGAGACTTTCCCGGCGGCTCCGCCGATCATCAGATTAGTTGAGAGGAAATCACCAAGTGCGCGTTCTGATCGCGGACGGCCATGCCCCGGCGCGTCAAAGCATCCGTCAATTGCTCTCCGCGCGTTATGACGTGGTGGGCGAGGCGGCAGACTGGCGCTTGCTGGCCGGGATGGCGAGTTCGCTCCGTCCCGACGTTCTGGTGATCGACTTTGGCTTGCTTCCGGGCGATTCGCTGGAGTCGCTGCGAGCCAGCCGCCAGGCTTGCCCCGGCGCGCGCACGGTGCTGCTCACCGGCGACACGGTTTGCGCCGTGGCGGAAGCCGCGTTGGCCGCCGGCGCGGACGGGGTGGTGTTCAAGTGCCGCGCTGCCGAGGAGTTGCCGGACGCCCTCACGGCTGCCCTGGAAGGACGGCCTTTCATCTCTCCTTCCTGCTCGTCCCAAGCGTGATGCGGGCCGGTCCCCGGGATTCTTGCAGGCGGTTCCCTGTTAGTTTTTCGAGTATCTCTGAAATGGCTTCCAGCGTAAATTACAACTTACGGTACTCGAAACAGGAGCTACACGATGACCAAGACCGATGCGGACCGCAAAGGAAACGCGCTGAGCGCGATGGACGATCCAGCCCTGGTGCGGCTGGCGCAGGTCGGACACGACCCGGCCTTTGAGGAGCTGATCGGGCGCTACCGCGCCAAGCTTTTCAAGACCGCGATGGGGATTCTGCGCAACCCGGAGGACGCCGAGGACGAATTGCAAAACGCCTTCTGGAACGCCTACCGCCATATCGGCGGATTCGAGCAGAATGCGCAGTTCAGCACCTGGATCACGCGCATCCTCCTGAACCAGTGCCTGATGCGTTTGCGCAAGGACCGCCGCCGCCCGCAGATGAGCATCGACAGCTTCTCGCTCGGCGACGAAGTGACGACGCTCGATCTTCCGGACCAGCGGCCGAACCAGGAACTGACGCTATCGGGGACGGAAATCAGCGGAACTCTGCGCAGCGAGGTGAAGCGGCTGCCGCCATTGATGCGGCAGGTGCTGCTGCTGGTGCACCTGGACGAACTCCCCATCGCCGACGCGGCGGCGCGCCTGGGCATCTCGGTTCCGGCGGCCAAGTCGCGCCTGCTGCGCGCGCGCCAGGAATTGCGGCGCAGGATGGAGCGGCACCTGCTCACGCCGGAGATGGCCTCGGTCTGAGCGGCTGACGCGGCCGGGACGAAGCCCGCGCGGACATAAGGTTGCTGTCATCGCACCGCCAGCAGGGGCTGCGTCACCACCCGGTTGGATTCCGGTTGAACGGTCTTGAGGTAGAAGTAGACGGCGGTCAGATCTTCTTCCTCCATTCGCGCGAAACCCAGCCGAGGCATGATGGTGAATCGCTCCAGGCCGACCTTAGTCGGCTCCCGAGCGATGTACTGCCGGTAACGGTAGAAGGTGTCCAGAAAGCGCCGCTCGCTCCAGGCGCCAATTCCAGTTGCGGGGTCAGGCGTCAGATTGGCGCTCGCGGCGATCAGGCCGGGGCCGAATTGAAACGTCTCCCCGCCCGCCAACAGCCGGCTGGTATCGGGTTTACCTTTCACCATGGGCGTGTGGCATTCGATACAGCCCGCCAGGTTTGCCACGTAGCCGCCGTAAGCCACGCGGTTGAAGCGGTCTGGCGCTGGCACCATTCCGGCCGGCCGGGGTTCGCCCTTGACGAGAAGCGACACGGGGAATGCCAGTTCGGTGCGCGGCAGGGGGTTGCGCACCGGCTTCAGAGTGTTCAGCTAGGCCACCAGGGACTCGACGTCCTGGTCGCTCATGTAGCGGTAGCGCGGGTAACCCATTAACGGGAACAGCGCCCGGCCGTCGCGGCTGACACCATCGCGGATGGCGCGGATCTTCTCGCCGTCGGACCAGGCGCCGATGCCGGTTTCCACATCCGGCGTGATATTGGGCGCGATGACTTCGCCCGGGAGGCCCATTTCGACCGGGAAGCGGAAGGCATTGCCGCGGCCGGAGACCACCACGGGGCCGGCAAAGCGAGTGAAATCGCGCTCGGAGTGGCAGCCGTCGCAATCGGCCACGACCTCGAACAAATACTTGCCGCGCGCTACACGCTCGGGCGTCATCGGGACGCGGACGTCCCGCGGCGGCGCCATGGCCGGTTTGCGCAGGAACAGCCAGCCAACTCCGCCGGCGGCGGCCAACAGCAGCGCAGTCAAGGGAAGCAACAGCATTCTCTTCATGGTTCCCCTCCGGATGGCTGAGCGCCCCGGATTCCAGCCGGTGAGGCGCCCGGCAACCAAGAAACGCGCGAAATGCCGCGGGACCGGCTCCAGGAGCCTCCGCCGGGCATTATGATGGTGATTCCCAGATCCCGCGATGCGAAACGGATTTAACAGGGCCGAGAGCGCCTTGCTCGGCCGGCTTTCGACGCCGGAAAAAATCCAGCGTTTTCTGGACGAAGAGGTGGCCTACAACAAGGAGCCGGACGGCCCCACCTGCCGCTCGCCGCGGCGGGTGCTGCGGGACCTGACCGGGCACTGCATGGAGGGCGCGCTGTTCGGCGCCGCGGCGCTGCGGCGCCTGGGACATCCGCCGCTGCTGGTGGATCTCGAAGCGGTGCGGGACGACGATCACGTGCTGGCGGTGTTCCGGGAGCGAGGGCATTGGGGCGCGATCGCCAAATCGAACTACTCCGGCCTGCGCTTCCGCGAGCCGGTCTACCGCACGCTGCGCGAGCTGGCGATGTCCTATTTCGAGCACTACTACAACCCGGCCGGAGAGAAGACGCTGCGCGCCTATTCGCGCACGGTCGATCTGGCTCGTTTCGACCACCTGGAATGGATGACCAGCGAGGAGGATCTGTGGCCGGTGGCGGAGCACCTCGGCACCGTCCGTCACTACCGCATCCTGACGCCATCCATGGAGCGCGGCCTGCGGCGCGTGGACCCGCGGCTGATGGCGGCCGGACGGGTCGGGCTGCGGGAGTAGGCGGTCCGGAGCCGAGGGAACGGGCGGAACCCGCTCCGCTGGCGCCGTGGACGCCCCCGGCCGCGGCTCGGCGATACCCGTATAATTGTGGTACTAACCGGAATTCCCATGAAGCGGAAGGTCACTCACGGATTGGCGGCCGCGCTGCTGGTGGTGTGCGTGACGCTCACCGTGTGGCAGGGTTCGTTCAGCTTCGGCGACTACGCGCCTTCGAATCCGGAGCAGACGGTGCTGCTGTGGGCGGTATCGACGCTGGTATTCCTGCTGCTGGTGACGCTCAGCTTCATGCTGTTCCGGACGGCGCTGAAGCTCTACCTCGAGCGCCGCGGCAACCGCGAAGGCTCGCGCATCAAGACCAAGCTTGTGGCCGGGGCGACGGCCTTGAGTTTCCTGCCGGTCTTCTTTCTGGTGGTCTGGGGCATGTATGTATTGAACCGGACGCTGGACAAG
>CAKZVG010000484.1 GCA_937921835.1 uncultured Bryobacteraceae bacterium
TCCAAGGACTACGAAGACAAGAAGATCTTCAAGGCCGACCCGTTCGCGGTGCTGGACCAGGAGGGCGTGGGCCAGTTGGTGGAGATCGCGGTGAAGAAGGGCCGCGCGACGCGTCCCGAACTGGAGATCGGCATCTGCGGCGAGCACGGCGGCGAGCCGAGCTCGGTGGAGTTCTGCTACCGGGTAGGGATGAACTACGTCTCCTGCTCGCCCTATCGCGTGCCGATCGCGCGGCTGGCGGCGGCTCAGGCCGCGCTGGCCGAGGGCAAGGCGGAGACGATGCGGACGGCGTAAGCCGGAGGCGGCGGGTTCGCTCCGATCACAACGGGGGCAGGCGGTGGCGGCATCGCCTGTCCCCGTTTCTGCTTGTGAGCCACACTGCCGGAGAGAGTGGGACTCTTCAGAGGGAACACCCGGCGGGCCGGCGGCCGGAGCAGGCCGGCCAGGGGCGCGGGCGGCAGAGATCTTCCTCCCTCCGCGTCTTGCCTGTAGTATTCTGAAGGAGTAAGCGTAATTTGAGAGCAGGAGGTCGCAATCCCCATGAGAGCCGCGTTTTTGAAAATGGCCCTCGCCGCCGCCGTGTGCGTGTTGTTGGCCGGGACCACACGGGCGCAAACCTCGTCCATCGAGGGCGACGTGAAGGGCGAAGACGGTCAGCCCCTCAGAGGCGCACTTATCAAGATCGAGCGCACGGACATCAAAGGCAACTATAAGGTCAAAACCGACAAGAAGGGACATTTCTTCCATGCCGGGCTGCCGCTGGGCACGTACAAGGTATCGGTTGAGGTCGATGGCAAGGAGCGCGACGTCGTGCGCGGCGTGCGCACCCGCCTGGGCGACCCGACGGTCGTGAATTTCGACCTGTACGCGCAGAAGCAGAAGCAGGAGGCGCTGGCGAGAGCCGCCGAGACCGGCCAGCTCACCAAGGAGCAGGCGCGCGAGATGTCGCCCGAGCAGCGCGCGGCGATCGAGAAGCAAATGAAGGAACGCGCGGCGGCCATGGCCAAGAACAAGGAATTGAACGACGCCTTCAACCAGGGCATGGAGGCGCTCAAGACCAAGCAGTTCGACGCCGCCGTGGAGCAGTTCACCAAGGCCTCCACCCTGGACCCGAAGCAGCATGTGGTTTGGGCGCAACTGGCCGAGGCGTACATCGGACAGGCCGGCACCAAGACCGGCGCCGAACAGGAAGCGGCGACGAACAAGGGGCTGGAAGCGTTCCAGAAGGCGCTCGAGCTGAAGCCTGACGATGCGGCCTACCACAACAATTACGCGCTGGCCCTGGCCCGGGCGAAGAAGTTCGACGAGGCGCAGGCCTCGCTGACCAAGGCCGCCGAACTCGATCCGCCCAACGCGGGCCGCTACTTCTACAACCTCGGCGCGGTGCTGACCAATATCGGCCAGCTCGAGCCGGCGGGGCAGGCTTTCAAGAAGGCGATTGAAGCCGACCCGAACTACGCCGACGCCCAGTATCAGTACGGAGTCTACCTGTCCTCGAAGATCCAGACCACGCCGGACGGCAAGATGGTTCCACCGGACGGGATGCAGCAGGCTTTCGAGGCGTATCTGAAGCTCAGGCCGGACGGGCCGTTCGCGGAGTCGGCCAAGGGCTTCCTGGCCGCCGTTCAGTCCACCGTCCAGACCGAGTACAAGAACCCGAACGCGCCGGCTCCGGCTCAGAAGAAGACCGGCACAAAGAAGAAGTAGCCGTGGTTCCGGAAAGGGCGCGCCTCAACCGCGGGAGGGCGCCCTTTTCTTGTGTCCGCGCGGGGGAGGGGCGGCGGCCATGATCCGCCTGTTTGTGATCATTCTGATGGCCATCGTGGCGGTGACGGTGCTGCGCATGGTGGCCGGGGTGCTTGCGCGTGGTCTGGGGGGAGTGTTCGACTCGGGAGGAAATCCGGCCGCCAGACGCGCCGGGCAGGCGTCGCAGGGTGGCGAGCTCCAGCGCGATCCGGTCTGCGGAACGTTCGTTTCGCCGGCCAGTTCGGTGACTCTCAAGTCAGGCGGCAAAGTCGTGCATTTCTGCTCGGCGGCGTGCCGCGACAAGTACCGCGGCTGAGCTACTTCATCTTCGCCAGGATCCGGGACGCCTGCGCGTTCAAGGCCGTCACTTGCTTCAAGTCGTCTTCCGCCATCGTCACCACGGATTCGATGCGGGACAGCTCGCCCGGCGGTATGCGCGGGCCGCTTTCGTCCGGGTCGTTGAGCCGCAGGAGGACGGCGCGGTACTGTTCGCTCAACTCGCGGTAACGCCGCAGCAGGTTGGTGAGGTACACCTCCCGGCGACGGTTGATGTCGACGATCTCCTTGCTGGCGCGCGAGAGCTGGTTCAGCCTGTCGGAAACCGAGGCGCTGGTCTCACGGAGGCTGCGGTTGGCGCTCTCAAGCTGCGCCAGCCGCTCGTTGCGGCTCTTCAACTCGGTCTGTAGCGCCTCGGCGATGCGAGCCGTGGAGGCGAGGCGTTCCCGCAGTTCGGATTCCGAGGCGGTCAGGCGCTCGTTCTCGGCCGAGACTTTCCGCAGGTTGGCCTCCAGGGCGCCGAGGCGCGCCTCCAGATCGGCGATGGTGGCGCTGGCGGCGCCCAGCTTCGCCTCCAGGTCCGCCAGCGCGCGCGCCTGCTCGGCGGCGGCAGGGGAAGGCGGCGCTGGGCGGGCGGCGGGCGGAGTTCGCGGCGCATCGCCGGCCGGTTCCGGCGATTGGGCCGCGGCCTGCCCGGCGCGCGCGGCCTGTTCGCGCAGTTGGGCGTTCTCGCGCTCCAACCGGGCGAGCGCTGCGGAGCGTTCCTCAACGCGCCGCGCCAGCCAGACCGCCCACAACAGCGAAACCGCCGCCAGCAAAGCCAGGGCGGCGAACAACGCGTGGCCGCCTTTGTTGGAATTCCGCACGGACGGCATGTTATCGGACCTCCTTCCGATGGAAGCGCGAGCGGTGGGTGAGGCTCCGCCCGCCGGACTCCAGTTGCACCTGCACGGTCTTCGAGTTGTTCGCGGGAAGTTCGATGGTGACCAGGTGCAGGGCGCGGATCTGCGCAATAGTCTTCTCGATCGCCGGGGCGATGTCGGCGGTGGAGCGGCACACCGTGGCCGAGGCGCCGGTGGTCTCGGCGAGCTTCATCAGCCCGCTCTGGTAGGCTTCGTTCAGCCGGTCACTCCGGTAATCGAGGTGAACGATGAAGATGGGAGCCTGCGAGGCGGCAAGCGAGGCGTCCAGACGGGAGATCTTCTCCTTCACCAGTCCCTCGGGGAAATGACGGCTCAGATCGCGCGCGTCGCTGCGGTTGATGACCGGGTTGGTGTAGTCCTCGCGGTAATTGGTGATGTTGCTATCGGTGATGTAGAGCACGGCCAGCCGGACGTCGGCTTTGCGGAGCATGCCGTCGGCAAGCCGCGCGACGGTTTCGACGGTATCGAGGAGGCCCGAGTTGCCGCTGGCGGTGACAGCCTGAACCGCCGCGGTGAGTTTTTCACGATCCCGCACCGGATCCAGCAGCACGCGCAGGCCGTCCTGGGCGCGCATCAACGCCACCCACACATTGCCCGGGAGTTTCTCGATCTCCGCGACGAGCGCGCGTTTGGCGAGGTCCACCAGCGCCAGGTCGCCGGCGAGGTCCAGGACCACGATGAGCAGGAGGTCTTCCTCCGGCCCGCGCACGCTGACCACGCGCGCCTCCGCCCCTTCGACGGCGGCGCGGACCGTGGCCGGCGAGGGTGGATCCTCGGAGGCGCTCCACACGGGCACGCGCAGGAAACGGGCGGGCCGCTCCTCGGCAGCCGCGGAGAGGGCGCCCGCCAGCAGCAGGACGGCTGGAATCAGCAGGTGATCGCGTTTCAAAAACTGAACCTCAAGCCCAACTGCATCACCCGTCCGCCGCGCGAGCCGATGATCCTGCCCGCGTTGACGTTGGGGGAACTGGCCGGGCCGATCTCGACGTCAGGGTCGTTCCAGTTGGCGTGGTTCAGGAAATTCAGACCCATGGCGCTGAGTTCGAGTGTCCGATCGGTGGAGAGCGAGAAGCGCTTTACGACCGAGAGGTCGTGGTTCTGGCTGCGGGGTCCGCGCAGGAAAGGGTGCGTGCGCGGGCCGTTGCCGAGGGTGAAGTCGGGTGGCTGGTCGAAAGCCGCCGGATTGAACCAGAGTTCGGGCGACGGCTTCCGGACGCGCGGGTCCACGCCTGGCACGACGTTCACCCGCAGCGCCTGAATCACACCGCCCGTGTTGTTGAATTCCGGCCGGAGCGCCAGCGGCTCGCCGCTCGCCAGAGCGCTGATCCCGCTCACCGACCAGCCGCCGGCGAGATAGCGCCGCCAGTCGTTGAAGCCCAGAAACGGTTTATTGGGACCGATTGGAAGTTCGTAGGAGAAGGTCATGGATACGCGGTGCGGGTTGCTGCCCCGGGTAAGCGACCATTCGTTGCGGCGGTTAAAAAAGTCCTGGGCGCCGTAAGGGCCTGAGTAGTCGTCCATCTGCTTGGACCATTCGTAGCTGGCGCTCAGCGTCAATCCCTGGGCGCCGCGCTTTTCCGCCCGCAGAAAGCCGGTGTTGCGATGGTAGCGGCCGGCGGGCCACTGGCTGTAGAGATCGAAGCCGCGGTACTGCGGATAGGGCCGCAGGGCGCGGCTGAACGCCTCGGTGTTCAAGAGGTCGCGGTAGCTGAGCGCGGCCAGGGGAATGGCGTTGAGGTTCACGGCGCTGCTTCCGACCAACAGGTTCTTGCCTCCGGACATGTAGGCGCCAGCGGTGACGATGAGCGCCCCCGGCAGCGCCCGTTCCACGGAGAAGGACGCGGACTGGTAAGTTGGCTGCGCGGCTCCGCGGTGGGCAAGGTCGGCGATGGTGTCGTTGGCCGCTTCGGGCCGCAAGTCGGGCATGGGGGGCGTGGCCGGGTATCCCTGCGATAAGCGGAACGCCGGCTCAAGCTGCGCGTTCCTGGAAAGGAAGATCGGCGAACCGGTGAAGCCCTGCGTCCCCCACTGCGAGGAATAAATGGGCACGGCCGAGTAACTGCGCCCGAAGGAGAGCCGCAGCACGGTGGACGGGTTGCCGCGCGGGCTCCAAGAGACGCTGGCGCCCGGCTCGAGGCGCGCGATAACCGGCCGGAAGCCACGCGGAGCACCGTTGCGCCCGGCGGCGATCAGCGCGCCCGGCCGGCCGTTGGCCGGGTTGATGACGGAGAGGTCGACGGTTGTCTGGCGGTCGTACTTCTCCACGCGCGGCGTATTGACGTCAAGGTTCACCGAAACCGCAAAGGTCAGGCCCTGGGCCGCCTCGAAGCTCTCCCGGAAGGATGCCGTTCCGGCGCCGCGCCGGAAATAGGAGGGGGATTCCACCACGCTGATCTCGCCGAAGTCCGGCAGGCCGAGCATGAAGCTGGCGAAGGGGTGGCCCGTATTGACGATGCCGGGCAGGCTGGTCAATCCGGCGGTGAAGCGCGCACTCCCGGCCGGGTAAGTGGGAGTGAAGGCGTGAACCTGGTAGCGGATGATCCGCCCGCTGAAACGCAGGTTGTGCCGGCCCCGGCGCGCCGAGAGGGAGTTCGACAGGATGAACGTGTTGCGGACGTAGCGGGGGTTGGGAGTCGTGTCGCCGAAGCCGAGGTACGGCGAGATGCGAACGACGGGAAACACCCGCGCGCCCAGGCCGCCGCGGAGTCCGATCTCACCCAGGTAGTCGGCTTCCGGTCCGTGGCTCAAGTCGGAGACGTCGCTTACGGCCTCGAACGAGGCGCTGTGAACGGTGCGCGGCGAAAGAGTAAGGATGTGTTCGGCGGAGTAGCGGCGGCTGGAGAAGTCGCGGTCGGCGTTTCCGGGGTCGGCCGGGTTCGGGTAAAGGCGCGCCGCGCCGGCGAAACCGTTCGAGAAAGAGAATCCGAAGGCCACCTTGTTGCGCTCGCCCAGGTTGTGATCCACCTTGCCGATCATGCCGCCGGCGGTGTTGGTCTCGGGCGAGACGACGAAGAAGTTGTTCCGGAAGAAGGGCCCGGCGTCGGCGTTGGGTTGCGGATAGTAGCGGACGATCCGCAACGCCACGGGATCCAGGCGCGCGGCGGGGATGCGGTTGGCCGGAAACGGGTCGCGCAAATACTGGAGGTTGGCGGCCGAAACGGGGCGCGCGGGATCGTAGACCGGGTTGGGCCGGGTGGTCCCCGGATCGAAGACAGGCAAGGGCGCCCCGGCCGAGTCGACGAGCGCGCTGAAATCGCCCGAGCGCTCGGGCAGGGTGGCGATGGTGCGCAGGTAGGAGCGCGAGATGCGTTCGCGGACGCCTTCGTAGGAGAGCGAGAAAAAAGTGTTGCGGCCGCCGTGAAAAAGGCCCGGGACATATACCGGTCCGGACACGTTGAAGCCGAACTGATTGCGCCGGAGCAGGGATTTCTTCCCGCCGCGCTGCCGGATTTCGTGCGGCACGGCATCCAGAAAATCGTTGCGGAAGTTCTCGAAGACGCGGCCGTGCCAGCCGCTGCGCGCCGAACGCGAACGCTGCGCGCGCCGGGGACTGTCGGCGCGCACGCCCAGCGCGCGGGTTTGGGTCCGGAACTCTTCGACCGCCTTCTGGATCTCACTCGGAGGCCGCTGCTGAGCCGGAACACAACACACGCTCAACAGCGCGGCAAGCAGACGCGCCACAATTCCAGTTTAGCGCGGCGGCC
>CAKZVG010000485.1 GCA_937921835.1 uncultured Bryobacteraceae bacterium
AAGATGGCGTGGTAGCGGTTTTCTCCCTCCGGCACCAGGCTTTTGCCGTCCTTTTGCGCCAGCAGCCCGAAGCCGTTGCGGTAATACCAGCAGCGCGGGCGCTGGCACAGGTCGCCGCCCACCGTCCCCATGTTGCGGATCTGCGGGCTGCTGACGCCGCGCGCGGCTTCCAGCAGCGCCGGATAGGAGGCGCGCACCGCGGCGCTGGCGATCAGTTCGTCGAAGGTGACGGCGGCGCCGATCCGCAGCCCGCTTCCGGCCTTGGCGATGCCGCCCAGTTCCTTGATGCCCTTGATGTTCACCAGCCGTTTCGGCGTGTAGACGTACTCCTTCATCAGGCTGAGGAGGTCGGTTCCGCCGGCCAGGACCGCGGCGTCATCCCAACTCGAACCCAGCAGGGCGACCGCCTCCTTCAACGTGGTTGGACTTGCAAATTCGAAGGCCTGCATTACGCTCTCCTCCCTTGGAGTGCCGCGAGCACCCGGTTTGGCGTGAGCGGAACCATGGGCGGCCGCACGCCGATCGCATTGGTGACGGCGTTGGCGATGGCGGCGATGCCGGGAATCACCGGCGGCTCGCCAAGGCCGATGACGCCGCGCGCGTCGTTCTCGGGATCGATTTCAAGGTGACAGACGATCTCGCCGATATCGCCGATGCCGGCCAGCTTGTAGAACTCCATGTCGGCATTCAGGAAGCGGCCGGTCTGATTGTCCACGACGCGCTCTTCATGCAGCGCACCGCAGATGGCCATGATGCAGGCGCCATAAACCTGGCTCTCGGCGGTCTTGGGGTTGATGATCAGCCCGCAGTCCTGCACCGCGACCAGCTTGTGCAACTTGACGAGGCCGGTCTCGACGTCCACTTCGACGTCGGCGATCTGGACGCCGGCCACGCCGCCGGTGTTGAGCCCCTCCTTGGGAGCCGTCTTGGGATCGTTCTCACCCGTGGCCGTAAGAGGACGCGTGCCCAGCTTCTGGCAGGCGGCTTTCCAGGTCAGGCTCTTGGCGGGCGTGCCGGCCACCTGAATGCGGCCCTCGACCGCCTCCAGTTGGTCGGGCGTTGCGCCCAGCGCGGGCGCCACCGCTTCAAACAGCTTGTTGAGCGCGTTGGTGGCCGATTTGCGCGTGGAGGACGAGACTCCGCCGACGGTCGTCGAGCCGCCGCTCCCGCCGGATGGCGGATACCGGTTGTCGCCGATATTGACCTTGATCGCGCCGATTGGCAGGCCGAGCGTTTCCGCGGCCGTCATGGCAATGACCGTGCGCGTGCCGGTGCCCAGGTCCTGGCTGCCCAATTCAACTTCTACCGAGCCGTCCGGATGGATGCGCGTGGTGCACTGGCTGGCGTGCCCGGCGCCGCCCCAGGTCGCCACTCCGATGCCCAGGCCGCGCTTGACCGGACCCCTTCCGGCATCGCCGCGCGGGTGCCACAGCTTTTTCCAGTCGCTCAATTCAGCCGCTTTGCGAAACTGCCGCTGGTAAGCTTCCTCCCGCAGCGTGTGGTTGGCGTTCTTGTGAAAGACCTCCAGCGGGTCCATGCCGATCTTGGCCGCGAAGTCGTCGATGGCGCAGCAGGTCAAGTAGGAGGCCTGCGGGTGATTCGGAGCCCGCCAGGCGCGCTGCCCGCCATTGTCGGTGGAGACGGCGGTGTGCTGCATGCGCCGGTTGGGAATGCGGGTGTAGACGTAGGGGATGGGAGGCATGCCACCGCCCGCCACGCCGCCGGTGGCCCAGGACTCGGAGTGCCAGACGGTGATCGTGCCGTCCTTCTTGCCGCCGATCTTGATGTTGGCGAAGGCCGAGGGCCGGTTGCCGGCGATCATCATGTCGGTGGCGCGGTCCAGGTGCAGCTTCACCGCCTTGCCGCCGCTTTCGCGCGACAGGTGCGCCGCCTCGACGCCCCAACGGTCGGCGGCGAATTTGCTGCCGAAGCCGCCGCCCATGTGGTCCTGCATGACGTGGATCTGGGTGGCAGGGATCGAAAGTCCGCGCGCCAGGTCGGGTCCGATGTTGGTGACCGCCTGGGTGCTGCACCAGAACTCGACGTTCTTGCCGTCCCAGGAAATCACCTGGCCGTGCGTCTCGAGGCAGCAGTGGGTGAGAACCGGTATGGCGTAGTAGCCTTCCGAGACCGCCTCGGCTTCTTTGAGCGCCTGGTCGGGATCGCCGGTCACCTGCTCGCCGGCCGGCTTGGCGCGGTTGGCCACTTTCTTGAGGTCGCTCTCGTCGACCACATGCGGCAGGACGTCGTACTGGACTTTGATCCTGCGGACCGCGTCGCGGGCGATCTCTTCGCTGGTGGCTGCGACGGCCGCGATTTCGGTGCCCTGCCAGCGGATCTCGGTGCCGGCCGGGGAAATCACCCGCACCGCGGTGACGCCCTTGAGGCTCTTGGCGCCGCTGACGTCGACGGCCGCCACCTTGGCGTGCGCGTAAGGCGAGGTCAGGACCGCGCCATACAGCAGGCCCGCCGGCTTGATGTCCTGCGAGTACTTCGCCCGCCCGGAGGCCTTGGCGGGCCCGTCAATGCGGTTGGTCCGCTTGCCGATCACGCGGCGTTTGCCCATTTCGGGCCAACGGTACTCAGCCATCACTTGCCTCCTCTCATTTGCTTGGCCGCGTCCAGCACGGCCTTCTTCATGCCGACGTAGGTTCCGCAGCGGCACAAGTTGCCGCTCAAACCTTCATCC
>CAKZVG010000486.1 GCA_937921835.1 uncultured Bryobacteraceae bacterium
GCTGGAACGCGGTGTACGAGATGCACCGCCGCGACGGCAACGGCAACGTGGCGCTGGGGGACGCGCTGCTGCTGGCGAGCGGGGGCAACTTCGTCGACGCGGGCAGCCGCCTGGTGGTGCTGCTGGGGGCCGAGAACCTGATCGTGGTGGATACGCCGGATGCGCTGCTGATCGCCGCGCGCGAGCGCGCGCAGGAAGTGGGGGCGGTGGTGAAGGCGCTGGAGAAACAGGGACGCCGCAAGCTGCTTTAGCCGGCGGCGGGAAGGCGGGCGCGCTGCGGCGCGCGGCTTACATGAACAGGTACTTTTTCCACTGATCATCGCTGCGCGCGAGCAGCCGCATGAGGTGGCGGCTGGTGTGCAGCGTGAAGGGGCGCGGCTGGCGGGCCAGCCGCATGCCCGCTTCCTCGGGGGTGCGGTTCCCCTTGCGGTTGTTGCAGGCCAGGCAGGACGTCACCAGGTTCTCCCAGCTTGAATCGCCGGACCGCGAGCGCGGGATGACGTGATCGAGAGTCAGTTCGCTCGAGGGCAGGGTGCGCAGGCAATACTGGCAGGTATAACGGTCGCGCATGAGGATGTTCTTGCGCGACAGCGAGCGGGTCTGGTGGGGAATGCGGCGGTATTCGAGCAGGCGGATGACCGACGGCAGGCGGAGCGTGTGCCGGCTGGAATGTACATGCAGCGCGGAATGCTCCTCGGCCGAGGCGACACCCTTCAGGATCAGCACCAGCGCGCGGCGCGCGGCGCAGACGTTGATGGGCTCGTAACTGGCGTTGAGAACCAGCACCGGGCTATGCAATCGATTCCCGTTCAGCATCGGGTCCGCTCCATGAAGTCACACTCTTTCCGCCCGCCGTTCCGGGCAGGGAGACAAACATCCGCCGGTCGACGCGGGCCAGCGTCAACAGGGCCACGCGCTCCGCTCCCGCCCGCTTCAGGGCCGCGGCGCAGGCGTTGGCGGTGGCGCCGGTGGTCATTACGTCGTCGATGAGCAGCAAGCGCAGCCCCGCCACCCGGCCCCGCACCTGGAAGGCGGCGCCCACGTTGGTCCTCCGCGCCGCGTGGCTGAGGCCGGCTTGCGGGGGCGTCGGGCGCACGCGGCGGATGGGCCGGATGAGCCGGATGCCGGTCCGCCGGGCCACTTCGCACGCCAGCAGGTGGGATTGATTGAAGCCGCGCCGGAAGGCGCGCCACCAGTGCAGCGGCACCGGCGTCAGGGCGTCAAAGCGCTCCTCGCGCGGCAGCGCGGCGGCCAGCAGAGCGCCCAGCGGGCGGGCCAGACTTCTGACCTTGCCGTACTTGAATACGTGAATCAATTTGCGCAGTTCGCCTTCGTAGGCGCCGTAGGAGTAGGCGGCGTCGAAGCGGTTCAAGCCCAGCCGGCACAGGGCGCACCGCCCGTCCTCTCCGAGCGGGTGCGGATTCAGGAAAGCGGTGCGGCAGGCAACGCAGAAGTGTTCGGCGGCAAGTGGTTGCGGCCGGTTGAGGCAGCGCCCGCAGACGGGAACGCGCGAGACCTCGCGCAGCGGTTCGCCGCAAATCCGGCAGTCATCGGGAAAGAGGAGCGAGAAAAGAGCGGAGGGGACCTGAGCGAGTGCGGTACGCGCCGCGCACGGCGTTGCCTGCTGTAGGCATTTACCGGGGAAGATTCACCTCCACCAAGAAACTAGTGTACAACAGAGCAGAGGAGCCGCAGGCGGCGCCGGGCGGCCGGCGGGCGCGGACTTCGAACATTTTGCAAAAGAAATGGTTTGTTCTCCATTTGGTAACCAAGGAGTCATGATGACGGCTATCAGCGATCGAAGGTCCTTTCTGAAAGCTTGCGCCGGAGGCGTGGCGGCGGCGGGCGCGGGAGCGGCCGCGGGGCGTCCGCCGAACGTGGTTCTGATCTATGCCGACGATCTGGGCTATGGCGACCTCGGCTGCCAGGGGGGCCCGATCCCGACGCCCCATCTGGACCGCCTCGCCGCCGAGGGCATGCGCTTCACTCACTTCTGCTCCGCCAACCCGGTGTGTTCGCCCTCGCGCGCGGCGCTGCTCACGGGCCGCTACCCGACGCGGGTGGGCGTCCCGCGGGTGTTGTTTCCGAAGGACACCACCGGGCTGCCGGCCTCGGAGACGACCATCGCGCAGATGCTGAAAACCCGGGGCTACAAGACCATGTGCGTGGGCAAGTGGCATCTCGGGCATCACCCGGAATACCTGCCCACCCAGCGCGGGTTCGACGAGTATTTCGGCATCCCCTACTCGAACGACATGACCCCGCGCTGGCTGATGCACAACACGGAGGTCGTCGAGGAACAGGCCACGCTGGAGACCCTGACGCCGCGCTACACCGAGCGCGCGGTGAAGTTCATCGAAGGCGCGAAGGGAGCGCCCTTCTTCCTCTACCTGCCGCACACCTATCCGCACATCCCGCTGGCGGCGTCGGAACGGTTCCGCGGCAAGTCGAGGTTCGGCATCTACGGCGACGTGATCGAGGAAATGGACTGGAGCACGGGCGAGGTGATGGCGGCGCTCAAGCGCACCGGCGCGGCGGGCAATACGCTGGTGCTGTTTTCCTCCGACAACGGGCCGTGGTATCAGGGCAGTCCGGGCAAGCTGCGCGGGCGCAAGGGGATGACCTGGGAGGGCGGCGTGCGCGTGCCGTTGATCGCCTGGATGCCGGGACGCATCCCGGCGGGAAAGCTGTGCCACGGCCTCGCCTCGACGATGGACATCCTGCCTACGGTGGGGAAGCTGGCCGGAGCGGAACTGCCCCGGAACCCGCTCGACGGCATCGACATCTGGCCGCTGCTCTCGGGCAAGGCTCCGGAGCTGGAGCGCGAGGCGCTGCTCTACTTCGACAACGTGCATCTTCAGTGCGCGCGCTGGAAGCAGTGGAAGCTGCACCTGAGCCGCTACAACAACGTGACCTACAGCCCGGCGCCGGCCATGGGCCGCATGAACCTGCCGCTGCCCAAGCCGGAGTTGTACGACGTGGTGGCCGACGTGGACGAGAGCTTCGACGTTGCCCCGGAGAACCCGCGCGTGGTGGCCGAGATCCGGGGGCGGGTGGAGCGCCTGCTGGCCAGCTTCCCGGAGGAGATCCGCAAGACCTACGCCGAGGACATGGCCCGGCCGGCGGCGAATTCGGCGGTGGGCGCCGTGACCCGGCCCGCGCCAAAGGAGGAAAAGTGATTCCCGTAACCTTCCTTCTGTCCGCCGCCCTGATGAGCGGGGCGGCGGCCGCTCCGGAAGAGGGCTTCATCTCCCTTTTCGACGGCAAGACGCTGAACGGCTGGACGCTGGTGAGCAAGGGCTCCGGCGTAGGCTACCTGGTCGAGGACGGCAAGATCGTCTGCCCGTCCAATGGCGGAGGCAACCTGCTCACGGAGCGCGAGTTCTCGGACTTCATTTTCCGTTTCGAGTTCCGCATGGAGCCCGGCGGCAACAGCGGCGTCGGCATCCGCGCTCCGCTGGCGGGCGACATCGCTTATAGCGGGATGGAGATTCAGATCCTCGACCACGACCACGAGCGGTACAAGGGCTGGTTGAAGCCGGTGCAGCGCCACGGGGCGGTGTACGACCTCATCCCGCCCATGGCCGACAACCTGCGGCCGGCCGGTGAATGGAACGAGCAGGAAATCCACGTGCAGGGGCGGCGCGTCCGCGTCACGCTGAACGGCAAGCTCATCACGGACGCCGACCTGGACACGGTGACCGACCCGGAGAAACTGAAGAAGCATCCCGGCCTGGCGCGGACGAGCGGGCGCGTTGGCTTTCTCGGCCACAAGACGCGGGTCGAGTTCCGGAATATCCGCATCAAGCCGCTGTGAGGAGCGGGCAATGGGGACCGCTTGCCGGACTGGTCCCGCGAAAGGCGGCTGACCGGTTGGGTGACGCGGCCAGGGGCGCGGGCTGCCGGATTCGCTTCGCCGCTGAACCCTGGCTGGGCGGTCCGGCAGGGGGCATGGACGGAGTTCGAGAGCGGAGCCAGGCGGCGGTGCGCGGTGAGGCGCGCCGCCGGGGTTGCCCGCGGGCGGGGGCGTTTTATAATTAGGGTTTCCTTAGCCCACTGGATACAAGACACGCGCCGTGTTCGCACACCGCCATCGATTTCTCCCATCCGCCTCGCCGCTGGCGGGGATGAGCGCCGCATCGGGTAGCGCCGCGGCGCCGCGCCCTTCCTCCGTCAAGCCGGGCAACGGCGGCTTGGAGGACCAGGCGATGCTCCGCTGGCCGGGAATCGGGGACGGTGCCGGAGAAAGGGCCAGCCGGGCGGACGGATTGCCGGAGGCGCGCGCGTGAAGGC
>CAKZVG010000487.1 GCA_937921835.1 uncultured Bryobacteraceae bacterium
CGGGTTTCCTGCGCAGACACCACGGCGCAGGTGGACGCAACCAAGAGCGGCAGCAGCGCCGCCGCGAATCTCTTTGACATGGCCACTAACCTCGCTTCGAAATACGCGATCGCTACCAAAATCGTATTCTCTCCGGACGGCGCTGTCAAACGCCCCGAGACGGGCGGGCGGCGGCGATGCCGGACGCCGCCTTACGATAGAATGGGCGGGGAAAGCACACTATGACTCCGAAATTCCGGCTGGCCGCCATTACCGACGAATACACCGCGGATCTTGAAAGAGCTCTCGAACCCATGCTCGAAACCGGCATGACCGGCGCCGAGCTGCGCGTCCTGTGGGGCAAGAACATCATGGACCTGAACCAGGAGGAACTCACGCGCGCGCGCGACATCCTCCAGGCCAAGGGTTGTGAGGTGATGTCGATCGCCTCGCCGCTGCTCAAATGCGTGCTCCCCAACACCCCGCCGGTGAACGAGAGCATCCAGCACGACGTCTTCGCGTCGAAGCACACCTTCGAAGACCAGCCCCGGCTCACCGAGCACGCCTTCAAGGTCGCCAAGTTTTTCGGCGCGCGGATCATCCGCGTCTTCTCCTTCTGGCGCAGCGTGCGGCCGGAAGCGTGCTTCGACGGCGTGGTGAAGGCCATGTCCGGGATCGCGGAGCAGGCCGCCCGGGAAGACCTGATCATCGGCCTCGAGAACGAACACGCCTGCAACGTCGCCACGGCCTCGGAGGCGGCCAAGGTGTTGGGCGCGGTCCAGCATCCCAACCTGAAGCTGGTGTGGGACCCGGCCAACGCCCTGTGCGCGGGCGAGGAGCCGTTCCCCTTCGGCTACAACCTGCTGCCGAAGGACCGCATCGTCCACGTGCACGCCAAGGACTGCCACATCGAGAATCACAAGCCGGTGTGGGGGCCGCTCGGCACCCGCGCCATCGACTGGAAAGGCCAGATCGCGGCTCTCGTGGCGGACGGCTACCAGGGCTGGATCAGCCTCGAAACGCACTGGCCCGGCCCTTCGAACGACAAGTTCCGGGCAAGCGTCATCTGCGGCTGGAACCTGCGCGGGCTGGCCTCGCTCTGAGATGCGCGCGCCCGGCCTGCTCGTCCTCGCCGCGCTGGCGGCCGCGCCCGCCGGCGCGCAACTCGCCCCGCCCAATGCCGCCGGCGTGAGCATGGGGCACCTGCACATCAGGACGCCCGGCGTCGAACGCCAGCGCGCGTTCTGGGTGGATGGCCTGGGCGCCCAGCCGGGTCAGTTCGGTCCGCACCACTTACTCAAGATTCCCGGCGCTTATGTGCTCATTCAGCAGGCCGAGCAAGGCGCGGGCACCGATGGCTCGACCGTCGGGCATATCGGGCTCAAGGTCCGGGATCTGAAGGCGGCCCTGGAGCGGCTGAAGAAGGCCGGATTCGAAGTTCCGGAAGCGGGCGCGCGCCAGGCCATGTTCGATGGCCCCGACGGCGTCCGCATCGAGCTGATCGGGGACGCCGCGCTGAACGGCCCGGTGGGGCTGCACCATCTGCACTTCTACACGCCTGCGCCGGAGGAGACGCAAGCCTGGTACGCGAAGGTCTTCGGCGCGGCGCCAGGCAAGCGCGGGCCGTTCGACGCCGCCGACGTGCCGGGCGTGAACCTGACCTTTTCGAAATCGGACGCCGCGCCGGCGCCCACCCGGGGGCGCGCGCTCGATCACATCGGCTTCGAGGTGAAGAACCTGGAGGCGTTTCTGCGCCAGCTCGCCGCCCAGGGAGTGATAATCGACACGCCCTACCGCAGGCTCCCAAGCTTCGGCATCGCCATCGCCTTCTTCACCGATCCCTGGGGCACTTCCATCGAACTTACCGAAGACCTGGACAAATACTGATGCTCGAAATCGGATTTCACACCGACGCCTTCAACAGCGCTTACTGGAGCTTTGACCAGTGCCTTGAATGGGCGCGCAAGAACGGCCTTGCTTACATCGAGTGCGGCGCCATCGACGGCGTGAGTTGGATCCATGGCCTCGGCTACCAGCCGCACGTGGCGCTGTGGGAGGACCCGCTGCTGCTGCGGAAGAAAATGGACCGGCTCGGCATCCGTTTTTCGCAGTTGGATGCCGCGTTTCCGTTGTCCAGGCCCGAGGGCGCGACGCTGGGCGTCGAGTACATCCTGCACTCCATGCGCTGGGCCAAACTCGCCGGCTGCCCGCGCATCGACACCACCGACGACCGCTACCCGCCCGCCGGCATGACCGAGCGCGAGGCGCTCGACCACATGCGGCGCATCTACCGCCAGTTGCTGCCCGCCGCCGAAGCCTATGACATCGTGCTGAACATCGAGCCGCACGGCCACTTCACCACCAAGCCGGATTACATGGCCGAGATGCTCGCCTTCGCCGATTCTCCCTACCTGCGCATGAACATGGATACCGGCAACACCTTCATCGCGGGCCAGGATCCGGTTCCGTTTCTCCAACGCTTCCTCGACAAGGTGAGTCACGTGCATATCAAGGACGTGAGCGAGACGCTGGCGGCGGCGGCGCGCGGCGAACTTACCGGCATCGCGGTCAGCCACTGCGCCATCGGCGGCGGCGTCAATGCGGCCAACATCCGCGCCTGCGTGAAGCTGCTCGCCGAGGCGGGCTTCAACGGCGTGCTGAGCATCGAGTGCGAAGGACAGGGCGGCCCCATGATCGAGCGCAGCCTGGCTTGGGTGCGCGAACTCGTCGCTTCGCTTCAGCCGCCCACCGCGTAGGCGCCCGCCACCAGACAGACCCAGCCGTTGGCTTCGAGCAGGTCCAGCCGCGGCAGCCCGATCCCGGCTTCGACGCGCGCCAGCTCGGCCGCGCGGAATCCCCCCACCGCGGCGCGTCCCGAGGGCGCGACAACGCGCCGGATCTCGGCCGCCAGGGTGGCGATCGTTTGGGCATTGATGTTGGCCGCGACGAAATCGGCCGCCTCTGCGCGCACCGCCCGCAACGAGCCCTGAAACAGCGCGTGCGGCGCGTGGCGCGCGGCGAAAGCGAGCGCCTCGAAGTCGAGGTCGCAGCCCGCGGCCCGCCCGGCCCCCAGCAGCGCCGCGGCGTCCAGCAGAATCCCCGATCCCGTTCCCACGTCGAGCACGCGCTCGCCCGGCCTGAGCCAGCGCTCCATCGCCGCCAGCATCAGTTGCGTCGATTCCATGTAGCCCGTGCCGCAGGCCGTGCCCGGATGGACCGTGAGCCGCAGCCGCCCGGGCGGCGCCGGATCGTCCCGCCAGTCCGGCACGAGATAGAACCGTTCTCCGGCCGCCAGCGGCTGCCACGCCTCGCGCGACACGCGCACCCAGTCCTCGTCCTCGGCCGAGCGCCACTCCCCGCCCAGCGCGCCAGCCTCGAAGGCCTGCTCGAAATAGGCGCGCAGCTGCCAGCGCCCGCCCGGCAGTTCGGACTCCTCGACGCCCAGCGTGCCCCGCTCCCAAAGCTCCGCCAGCAGGAGTTCCCAGCCGCTTCCGCACTCGATCTCCAGCCACACCATGCGCCCGCTCCTTCACTCAAAGGCGTTGCAGGGCGGCCGGTGGCGGCGGATGCGGAAACGCGGCGCCCGGCCACCCGCACTCGCACGCGGCCCG
>CAKZVG010000488.1 GCA_937921835.1 uncultured Bryobacteraceae bacterium
GCGAGCCATCTACCAGTGGCTGGCCAACTGGAATCGGGAACCCCAACCCTTTGTCTGGAAAGCCACGGCGGACGTTATCCTGGACAAGGTGCGCCGCTGCAAAGAGGCTATTGTAAAGAATTAGCCCGGACAGGAGACTAGGCCGTAGATTTACGAGGGTGCGGGCGCGGGCGGGCCGCTCAGCCCCGCGCCGCCCTCCCGCGGCTAGTCCGCTTCCCGGCCAAATCTCCCCTGCACGCCGGATGGCGGCGTGCTCCGGCGCGCGTAATCCTGGTTTCATGGGTGGAATGAAGGGCGTGCTCGCCGTGCCAGCCGCGGTGGCAGGGGCAATCCTGGCGGGATGGTATGTCCACACGGCCGCGGAAAGGATGAAGCGGCTGGAATCCCGCGTCAACCAGGTTGAGAGGGACGCCGCCCGTCTGGGGGAAGAGGCGCGCCGCTCCGCGGTGGAACTCGCCGGGGCCCGCCAGGCCGCTTCCGAGGCCGAGGACCGGGCGGCTTCGGCCGAGCGCCTGGCAAGCGAGAGCGAGGCCAGTTTACGGCGGGCGGAGGCCGAGGCGCGGGCGGCCGAGTCCGGCGCCGCCGAAAGCCGCGCGCGGCTGGCCCAGACCGCGGACGAGTTGCGCGCGATCCGCGAACGGCGGCAGCGCGAACTGGACCGCATGCGCGAGGCGCTCGGCCGCATCGCTCCCACCCGGCGCACGGCCTCGGGCATGGTGATCGAGTTGACCAACGAGTCCTTCCACTTCGATTTCGACAAGGCCGTCCTCCGGCCCGAGAACCGGGAACTGCTGAGCCGCATCGCGGGGGTGCTGTTGGCGTCGAGCGGCTACCGGATGTTTATCTACGGCCACACCGACGACATCGGAGACGAGGCCTATAACCAGCAACTCTCGGAACGGCGGGCCGAGGCGGTGCGGAGCTACCTCCGGCGGGCGGGCGTGCCTCCAGAAGTGATGGAGATGCGGGGCTTCGGCCAGTCGAGCCCGCGCGATCCAGCCCGGACGAGCGAAGCCCGGCAGAAGAACCGGCGGGTGGAGATCGGAGTGGTCGACACCGTCGTGAAGTACGAGGGAACGACAGGCGGGGAAGAGCGGGCGCCCGCAAGCCTCGTCCGCCCCTGACCCGGTTCCGGGGCAAGCCGGAATTCCGGCGCGAAGGTCTTGACATGCAGATAATGCGGATATATACTGTCCGCGTTAGCTTATTTCTTATGCTGAGCAAGACTTCCCTCTCGGCGATCCGCGCGCTCCTGTTTCTGGGCCGGCAGGATGGCGGCGCCTGCTGGTCGCCCCGGCGGCTGGCCGGAATGCTGGACGAATCCCCGACCTACCTGGCGAAGGTGCTGCGGCACCTCGTCAAGGACGGCATTCTGGAGGCGGAGAAGGGAGTGAAGGGCGGCGTTCGCCTGGCCCGGCCGGCCTCCAAAGTCACGCTGCTGTCCGTGGTCGAGGCTTGCCAGGGAACGATCGTCGGGGATTTCTGCAAGTCCTCGCGGCCCGCTTCGAACTGGTGCAGCTTTCACCGCGCCGCCGCCGAACTGCACGAAGCCATCACCGGCGTGCTGGCGCGTTGGACGTTGGCCGACATCCTGGAGCGGCCGCACAGCAGCGGCCGGCTCACCGGTGGAGTCACCTGCCTGATGGCGCGCGGCCTGCACGCTCCTCCGGCGCTGAACGCATCGAACCGCCGCCGTCCGGCGGCCCTCGGGGCGGGGGGATGACGCCGCTGCGCGTGGACGTGCCGGGCGAAGCCTACTACCAGGAGTTGATCTCCTGCCAGGCGGCGTGTCCCGTGCACACCGACGCGCGCGGCTACGTGCGGGCGATCGCCCAGGGCCGGTTTCACGAGGCGTACCTGATCGCGCGCGGGCCGAACCCGTTCGCCTCCATCTGCGGCCGGGTGTGCGGCGCGCCTTGCGAGACGGCCTGCCGCCGCGGCAAGACGCCACTGGTGGACGACGACGGCCGCTTCGTGGGCCAGGACCGCCCGATCGCCATCCGCGCCTTGAAGCGCTTCGTGTGCGAATTGCACGGGCCGGAGGCGCGCACGGCGAGCGGTGTGCTGCGCGATCTCGAGAACTTCGGGCCGCCGTTGGCCGCGAACGCCGAGGAGATGGCGGCGCTCTTGCGCTCGGCGCTCGAAGGCCGGCTCGCGGCCGGTGACGGCCGGCGGGTGGGAATCGTCGGCGCGGGACCGGCGGGGCTTTCGGCCGCGCACGACCTGGCGCTGCTCGGATTCCGCCCGGTGGTGTTCGAGAGCGAGCCTGTCCCGGCCGGCATGCTGGCTACCGGAGTGCCGGCCTACCGGTTGCCGCGTGCCGTCATCGAGCGGGAAGTGGACGTGATCCGCGCGCTGGGGGTCGAGATCCGCTGCGGCGTGACGGTGGGCAAGCACATCTCCTTCGCCGAAATCCGGCGCGAGTTCGCGGCGGTGATTCTGGCGGTTGGCGCCAAGGGCTCGCGTTCGCTCGGGCTGCCCGGCGAACACGGGCCGGGGGTGTTCGGGGGCGTGGACCTGTTGCGCGCGGTGGCGCTTGGCGAGACCCTGCCGGTCGGCCGCGAAGTGGTGGTGATCGGCGGCGGCAACGTCGCCTACGATGTGGCCCGCACGGTGCTTCGCCAGATCGCTTACGACACGGCGCGCACGGCGGCGCGGCTGCCCGGCACGGCCAAGGTCCGACTGGTGTCCCTCGAAGGGCTCGAAGAGATGCCGGCCGACACGGTGGAGATCGTCGAGGGCGACGAGGAGGGGATCGAGCGGCTGAACGGCTGGGGGCCGCTCGAGATCGAACGCGACGGCGCCGGCGCGGTGCGGGCGGTGCGCTTCCGCAAGTGCCTCAGGGTTTACGACGAACAGCGGCGTTTCGCTCCCGTCTACGACGACGCGGGGCAGATTGTGCTGGAGTGCGATTCGGTGATGCTGGCCGTCGGCCAATCGCCGCAGCTCGGGTTCCTCGCCGAGGGAGGCGCCGACGTCGAGCAGTTCCGCCCCGGCTGGCCAAAGGTGGATCCGGAAACGCTCGCCACCACCGCGCCCGGCGTCTTCGTGGCCGGCGACCTGGCGCACGGCACGCGCCTGCTGATCGACGCCGTGGCCTCGGGGAAAGCGGCGGCGCGCTCGGTTTACCAGTATCTGACTGGGCGCCGTCTGGCCAAGCAGACCGTTACCGCGCACCTGGCCGAAGAACGCTACCGCCGCGAGCGCGGTTACGAGGCGATTCGCCGGGTGCCCGTGCCGCTGGCTCCGCCCGAGGAGCGCCTGCGGCGCCCGGACGCGCTGGTGGAGCTCGGCTACACGCCGCGGCAGGCGATGCGCGAGGCTTCGCGTTGCCTGGATTGCGGGGTCACTCCGGTTTTCGACGGCTCCCGCTGCGTGCTTTGCGGAGGCTGCGCCGACGTGTGCCCCACGTTGTGCCTGAAGCTGGCGCCGTTGAGCGAAATCGTGCACACGGACGAGATCCGCGCGGCCGCCGGGGCGCTGCTCGGTCCGGGTGAGGAGCCCGCGGCGCACTCCGTGATCCTCAAGGACGAAGACCGCTGCATCCGCTGCGCCGCCTGCGCCATGCGCTGCCCGGTGGACGCCATCGCGATGGAGCGCGTCGTCTACACCACCACCTGGAGCACCCAATGACCACCACTCCAAAAGCCGGGCGTTCGCGCCTCGATCCGGAGCCCGTGCCGCGCCGGGACTGGCTGGGTCTCAGTTCCCTGGCGGCCATGGGGAGCGCGCTGTTGTTCGGGCTGATCGGCATGTTGAAACTGCCCAAAGCGGCCGTGCTGGCGTCGCCTTCGAAAAAGTTCCGCGTGGCGCTGCCGGAAACGCTCCCCCCGGGTGAGCCTTTCGTTCCGCCGGGACGGGCCGTCGCCATCTTCCGGGATGGCGAGGGCGTCTACGCCGTGTCCACCATCTGCACGCACCTGGGCTGCGTGGTCAAATCCGTTCCGGAAGGCTTCGAGTGCCCGTGCCACGGCTCGCGTTTCGCCCGCGACGGCGAAGTGACGAAGGGGCCCGCTCCGCGCGCGCTGCCCTGGTTCAAGGTCGGCCTCGCGGGCGGGCTGGTCACGATTGACGAAGGGACGGTGGTCCCTTCGGGAACGAAGGTGGCGGGATGACGCCGGCGGCGGGAAAGGACGCGCTTCGCGAGTTCTACGGCAACCTGAAGAGCGCGCCCGGACGGCTGCTCGAAACCGCCTTCCGGACCGGTCCTCCGGCCACCGACCGCAGCCGCTCGACCTTCGTCTTCGGCAACGTCTTTCTGCACCTGCACGCCGTGCGCACGCACCTGTGGAGCCTGCGCTGGACCACCACCCTGGGCCTCGGCATCATGAGCATCTCGGCCTTTCTGATCGCTCTGGTCACGGGCGTGATGCTGATGTTCTATTACAAGCCCTATCCGGACGCCGCCTACGAGTCGATGAAGGACATCGCCTTCGTGGTGCCGACCGGGCGGCTGATCCGCAACCTTCACCGCTGGTCGGCCAACCTGATGGTGGTGGCGGTGATTCTGCACATGGCGCGCGCCTTCTATACCGCCGCCTACCGCAAGCCGCGGGAGTACAACTGGCTGATTGGAATCGGGCTGCTGGTGGTGACGCTGGGACTGTCCTTCACCGGATACCTGCTGCCGTGGGACCAGCTCGCGTATTGGGCGATCACCATCGGCGCGAATATCGCGCAGTCGCCGCGCGAGGTGACCGACGCGCTCGGCATCACGGAGTATTTCGATCCGGGCGGGCTGCAAAGGCTGCTCCTGCTCGGCTCGGACGAAGTGGGCGCCGAGGCGTTGATCCGCTTCTACCTGCTGCACGTGATGATCCTGCCGCTGGTCATTGCGATGCTGCTGGCGGTCCACTTCTGGCGCATCCGCAAGGACGGCGGCCTGGCGCGTCCCGCGGACGCCGACGAGCGGCTGGCCGGCCTGCGCCGCGAGGAGACGTACCCGGTATTCACCGAAGCGCCGGCCAAGACGTACCACCTGGCGGCCATCATCCGCGGGCGCACCGAACACGTGGGGCGGGGTCCGGAGAACACGGTTCCGTCCATGCCGCACCTCTTCTACGCGGAGTTGGGAGTACTGATGCTGACCTTCTTCGCTTGCATGGCGCTCTCACTCGTCTCCGACGCGCCACTCAAGGAGCTCGCGAACCCCAACGTTCCCGAAAACCCGGCCAAGGCGCCGTGGTATTTCCTCGGGCTTCAGGAACTGGTCTCCTACAGCGCCTTTATGGGCGGCATCGCCATCCCCGCCATTGTGCTGCTGGGACTGGCGCTGATTCCATACCTCGACCGCGAGACCGAAGGCACCGGACGGTGGTTCGGAGGTCCCGGCGGCTGGCCGCTGGTGCGCTTCTCGGCGCTGTTCGGAGTCTGCGTGCCGGTGCTGATTGAAGCCTTCGCGATCCGTTTCGGCTGGCTGCGCGAATGGTTTCCGGACATTCCTCAACTGGTGGTGACGGCCATCAATCCGGCCACCATCATCACGGCCGCGTACGCGCTCTTCTCGTTGTGGTCGATCCGCCGCTTTCAGTCCACGAGGGCTGGAGCCCTGGCGCTGTTCACGTGCTTCCTGGGCGGATTCCTGGTGCTGACCGTCATCGGCACCTACTTCCGGGGTCCGAACTGGGTCTTTTATTGGTCGCCCGCCGACTGGCCCCAACACTGACGCCATGAAGAAGAACAAGTATCTTCTGTTATGTTCGAGCGTCGCCGCGTTGCTGCTGCTGGTCTGGGCCGCGGTGGAGGAGAACTTTCTGAAGGAGTGGCGGCGGATTCAGGCGAGGGGCGCATCGGAGGAAGGCGCCGTCGCGGTGCGGTTGCGCCAGGTGGTGAACCGGCAACTGGGCGTGGCCGACCGCTGCGTCTCCTGCCACGTCGCGATGGCGCCGGGCGAGCAGGGCGTTCGCGGGCACGCCGTGCTCGTTCCGCACAAACCGGTGGTTCACGATCCCACCGAGTACGGTTGCACCGTGTGCCACGGCGGCCAGGGCTTCGC
>CAKZVG010000489.1 GCA_937921835.1 uncultured Bryobacteraceae bacterium
GGAAACCGCGCCGCCCGGCGCGAACCCCGCCTGCTCCCGCGGCGCTTCCGCCACCACCGTCTCGCCGCTTGCCAGCCGCGCTTCGATGTGGCAGCGGTTCCCCAGAAACACCGTTGAAGTCACGGTGGCCTCGCGCGCGCGAACATCGCCGCCGGGCCGCGCGGCCGCGATCCGCGTCAGTTCGGGGCGCACGCCGACGCCGCCGATCCAGTTCACCGAACCAAGGAACGACGCCACGAAGCGCGTCCGCGGGCGCAAATAGAGATCCTCGGGCGAACCCGCCTGTTCCAGCCCCCCGTCGCGCATCACGGCGATGGAGTCCGACAGCGAGAGCGCTTCTTCCTGGTCGTGCGTGACCAGCAGGAAGGTGACGCCCACCCGCCGCTGCAAGGCTTTGAGTTCCGCGCGCATCTGGCGGCGCAGGTTCGGGTCGAGAGCCGACAGCGGCTCGTCGAGCAGCAGCAGCTCCGGCTCCAACACCAACGAACGCGCCAGCGCCACGCGCTGCCGCTCGCCGCCCGAGATCTCCCGCGGGCGCCGGTCCTGCTTGCCATCGAGGCGTACCAGTTCGAGGACCTGGGCGACGCGGCGGGCCATCTCGGCGCGTGAGCGACATCCGTTGTGGCGCAGGCCGAACTCGATATTGCCGCGCACGGTCAGGTGCGGAAAGAGCGCGTAGTTCTGAAACACCGTGCTGACGTTGCGCCGGTAGGGAGGACGGCCGTTCAGGCGCTCGCCGGCCAGCAGGATCTCGCCCGCATCCGGCTCCTCGAAGCCCGCCACCAGACGCAGCGTCGAGGTCTTGCCGCAACCCGAGGGACCGAGCAGTGAATAGAACGCCCCCCGCGGCACCGCCAGGGAAACGTCGCGCACCGCGGCGTGCTTGCCGAAGCGTTTCGTGATGTTGCGCAGTTCCAGAACCGGAGCCATCCCAGGCATTCCACATCGTAGCTCAACTGCGCGGCGCGTCAATACGGCACGCGGTCCGGTTTGCGGAGCCACTCGCGGAAAGCTTCGAGCGCTTCTCCGGCGAGCAGCGGGAGGCAGGGAATGCGGCGCGCGGCGGGAGCGGCGGCGAACTGCGCGTAGATGAACGAGTCGTCAAAGCCCGCCGCGGCGGCGTCGTGCGCCGACGCGCCGTAGTAGACCCGTTGGGGCCGCGCCCAGTAGATGGCTCCCAGACACATCGGGCACGGCTCGCAACTGGTGTAAAGTTCGCAGCCGGTGAGTTGGAACGCGCCCAGCGCGCGGCAGGCGGCGCGGATGGCGACGATTTCGGCGTGCGCGGTTGGATCGTTGGAGGAGGTGACCAGGTTCGCGCCCTCCGCCACGATGCGGCCGTCTTTCACGACGACGGCGCCGAACGGGCCGCCCCGCCCGGCGCGAACGTTCTCGATCGCCAGCTCGATCGCGCGCCGCATGAAGGCCGCTTCTGCCGCACCCACGCCTCGGATTATAATGCCGGGAGTGTCTCTTGCGCAGCCCGCGGCCAAGCCCTCCCAGCCGCCGCCACCCGAGGCCGGCTATCAGCGGCTCTACTACCTGGACGCCTTCCGCGGTTTCACCATGGTCTGCATGATCTCCGCCGGATTCGGGCTCGGGTTCTTCTCCTCGGATCCGTTCTGGGGCCCCCTGGCGCGCCAGTTCGAGCACGAGCCCTGGGAGGGGATGCGCTTCTGGGATCTCATCCAGCCGTTCTTCATGTTCATCGTGGGCGCGGCGATGCCTATCGCGTTTGCACGCCGTTGGGCCGCGGGCGAGGCGTACCCGGAGAGCTTGCGCCGCGTGGTAAGGCGCTGCGTGCTGCTGCTCTTCTGGGGACTCGTCGCGCGCTCGATTCAGGCGGGCGAACCGACGCTCGATCTGATCAACGTTCTGGCGCAACTTAGCTTCACTTACTTCGTCGCGTTCCTGGTGCTGCGGAAATCCTGCCGGGTGCAGGCCTCGATCGCCTTCGGACTGCTGGTGGCGCATTGGGCGTTGTATCAGTTCGCGCCGCTGGCCGGATTGCCGGGACCGTGGACCCGCGACGCGAACTTCGGCTCCTGGCTCGACCAGTTTCTGCTCGGGAAAAACTGGAACGGATCCTACGCCACCATCAACTGCCTGTCTTCGGCCGCCAACACGATCTTCGGCGTGATGGCCGGGGCGCTGCTGGTTTCCCAGACGCCGCCGGCGCGGAAGATGCAGATCCTGCTGCGGACCGGTTTCGGAGCGTTGCTGCTCGGCCTCGCCCTCAGTCCCGCGGTGCCGATCATCAAGAAGATCTGGACCCCGTCCTTCGCCATCTACAGCACCGGCTTCACGCTGCTGGCGCTGCTGCTTTTTTACTGGCTGACCGAAGTGCTGGGCTTCCGGCGCTGGGCGAAGGTGTTCGTCGTGGTGGGGGCGAACTCGATCTTCATCTACCTCTTCCATGAGATTCTCGGGCGCTGGCTGACCGAGACCGGCCTGGTGTTTCTGCGAGTGGCCGTGGAGGCCTGGGGACCGTGGGGCCAGGCGTTGAACGCCTGGGCCGTGATTGCGGCTCAGATCTGGCTGTGCTGGTGGCTGTGGCGAAAGCGGATCTTCTTCAAGCTTTAGCAGGCTGCTATTCTAAAGGTTCGTCCAACCTCAATCGGAAAGAAAGGATCCACGCTCATGAGACCCAAAGCGGCAGAGAACCTCGAAGAACTCACCGGCGTCCTGCGCCGCTGGCAAAAGCTCGAGGACTCCACCATCGAGCACACGACCGCGGTCATCGACAAGACCGGGAACTCCCTCATCAAGCTGGTGATGGAGATCATCCGGCACGATTCGGTCATGCACAAGCAGGTCCAGCAGGTCATGCTCGACAGCCTGGAGAAAGAGGCCTTCTCGCTAACGCCGGAAGAACTCGCCGACATCTGGGACATGATCGAAAAGCACGCCGCGATGGAGAAGGAGACCATCGCGCTGGCGGAGAAGGCGCAGCGCAACTGCCGCCTGTTCGTGCTGCGGCACCTGCTGTCCTACCTGATCGAGGACGAAAAGAAGCACGACCGGCTGCTGACGCAGCTTGAGGACTTCAAGCGCGGCATCTACCCGTACGCGTAAGATTCAGCGCAGCCCGCGAGTCTTCAGGTACGCGATCAGCGCGGCGGGATGGTCGGTGATGATGCCGTCGACGCCCGCCGCGATCAGCTTGTCCCACTCCTCGGGGCGGTTGGCCGTCCAGGGCACCACCTGAAGCCCGGCGGCGTGCGCTTGCGCGACCTTTTCCGGGGTCACGAGCGTGAACTGAGGCGACACTGTCCTCGCTCCCGCCTCTTCGGCGATGGCCGGGAAATCCTTCCATCCCGCCCCGTAGAGCGCGGCCAGCGGAAAGTCCGGGGCCAGCCGTTTCATGGCGTGCAGGGTGCGGAAATCGAAGGATTGGAGCAGCGCGCGTTTCTCCAAACCGTGGCGCCGCACCGCCGCCAGCACCAGCCTGGCGAATTCCTCGGGCGCCGGCGTGTAGTCCGGATGCAGCGGGCTGAGCTTGGTTTCGATGTTGAAGCCGAAGCTGCCGCGCGAGGAGAGCGCCAGCACTTCGTCGAGCGACGGCACGCGCGTCCCCGGCACCGGTTTCTGTTCCGGGAAAGCGGGGTTCTTCAGAGCGCCGCAGTCCCAGGCGCGCAGCTCCTCGAAGCTCATCTCGCGGATCACCCGCGTGCCCTTGCCGCCGGTGCAGATGTCTTTGGGCAACACCGGGTCGTGCGAGACCACCAGCACGTTGTCCCGGGTCACCGCCAGGTCGAGTTCCAGAAAATCGGCGCCCACCTCAATGGCGTGCTCGAAGGCCGGGATGGTGTTTTCCGGCAGCACCGCGCGCGCGCCGCGATGGCCGTGGACCAGAATTCGCGGCGCCGCGTCCGCCAAACCGCCCGCCAGCGTTATCAGGAGTCCCACGCCAAGCACGCTCCGTGTTGAGAGTCCGGGTTGCATCCTCACCAGGATAGACGAGGCGCGTTAAGGAGCGATGACGGTGGAGGGTTCGCGCCCTCCCGTCCCGCGCCTAGACCAGCACCGTGAAGGTGGCCTCGCTGCGCCGCACCGGGCGGTAGAGCGTGTCGCGCTCCACGGGCTCCCGGCCGGCCTCGCGGATCAGCCGCAGCAATTCGGCGCGCCGCAGCGACTGGCTGGTGGTGGCGCCGGCATCGTGGTAGATCCGCTCCTCAACCACCGTGCCGTCGATGTCGTCGGCGCCGAAACGCTGCGCAAGCTGAGCGATGCGGGGCGTCAACATCACCCAATAGGCCTTGATATGCGGGACGTTGTCCAGCAGCAGGCGCGCCACGGCGATGTTCTTGAGATCGGCGAAGCCGGTGGTGGAAGGAAGGTGCCGGAGCGGCGTGTTGGCGGGATGAAAGGCCAGTGGAATGAAGGTCACGAACCCGCCCGTTTCTTCCTGCAACTCCCGCAGGCGCAGCAGGTGGCTGGTGCGGTCCTCTTCGTTTTCGAGGTGGCCGTAGAGCATCGTGCAGTTGGACTTCAGGCCCAGCTTGTGCGCCTCGCGCGCGATCTCCAGCCACTCATCGCCGGTGATCTTGTGGTCACAGATGATGCGGCGCACGCGTTCGGAGAAGATTTCCGCGCCGCCGCCCGGGAGCGAATCCACTCCCGCGGCCATCAGGCGTTCAAGCGTCGCCCGCACGCCGAGCCCGGACCTCCTCGCCAGCCAGCCGATCTCCACCATGGTGAGCGCCTTCAGGTGCACGCCCGGGAACCGCTGCTTCAAGCCGCGGAACATCTCGCAATACCAATCGAGCGTGAGTTCGGGATGCAGCCCGCCGACGATGTGGAACTCGGTGACGGCCTCGCTCCAGCCCTGGCCAGCCTTTTCCCACACCTCTTCAAGCGAGAGCGTGTAGGCTTTGGGGTCCTTCGACTTCTTGCCGAAGGCGCACAGCCGGCAGCTCGCCACGCAGACGTCGGTCGGATTGATGTGGCGGTTGACGTTGAAGTAGGTGACGTTGCCGTGCAGGCGCTCGCGCACCAGGTTCGCCAGGTAACCGAGCGCAAGAAGGTCGGAACTGCGGTACAGCGCCAGGCCGTCGTTGTGATTCAAGCGCTCGCCGGCGCGGACCTTTTCAAACACAGGCTTCAGGCGGACGTCTTCAAATACCGGATGCATGCGAATCAAGCCCCTCCGCGCGACAGCAGGAGAATGTCGGCGGCCCAAAACACGAAGAATAGCACGCTCACATAACCGTTCACCGTGAAGAAGGCGGCATCGACGCGGGACAGATCGTCCGGACTCACCAAACGGTGCTCGTGGATCAGCAGCAGGGCGATGGCCGCCACGCCCGCCAGGCTGAGCGGACCGAGACCGAAGGCGGACACGAGCGCGGCCAGGCCCGCCACCATCGCGGCATGGAACAGCCGCGAGACCCACAGCGCCCGCGCGATGCCCAGCCGGCGCGGCAGGCTGAACAGCCCCGCGCTGGCGTCGAATTCGTAGTCCTGGCAGGCGTAGATGATGTCGAAGCCCGCCGTCCACAGCGTCACCGCGGCGGTGAGCCAGAGAATGCGCAGGTCGAGCGAGCCTTGGATGGCGATCCATGCCGCCGCCGGGGAAATGCCCAGGGCCAACCCAAGAACGAGATGCGAGAGCGAGGTGAAACGCTTGGTGAACGAGTAGAAGAACAGCAGCGCCAGAGCCCAGGGCGCAAGCAGCAGGCACAAGCGGTTGAGCGCCGCGGCCGAGAGCAGGAACATGGCCGAACTCACGGCCACGATTCCCCACGCGAAGGCCTTGCTGAGCGTCCCGCTTGGCAGATGGCGCGAGCGGGTGCGCGGATTCCGCGCGTCGAAACCAGCGTCCAGGATGCGGTTAAACGCCATCGCGGCCGAGCGGGCCGAGACCATCGCCAGCACGATCCAGCCCAGCTTCGCTCCCAATCCGGCGGCCGCGAAACCGCTCTCGCGAACCGCCAGCAGAGCGCCGGTGAGCGCAAAGGGCAGCGCGAATACGGAATGTTCAAAACGGATCAATTCGAGCGCGAGCCGCAGGCGCCGCCAGAATCCCGAAGGCATGAGATACGCTACCATCTTAGTGCATGCCGCTCGTTCGAACCCTGGCCGCCATCGCCCTGCTGGCGCTGGCCGCCTGCCGCGAAAGGCCGGAAGCCACCCTGGACGCGCTCCGTCTGCGTCCGGTCACGCTGCCGGACGGCCGGCAAATCCTGGTGGAAACAATGATCCATCCCATGGACCAGGCTCGCGGCATGATGTTTCGCGACTCGCTGGCGCCGGACCGGGGCATGCTGTTCGTTCATGAGCGTCCCGGCAACTACACCTACTGGATGTTTCAGGTTCGCATTCCGTTGGACATTATCTGGATGGACGCCAACAAGCGCATCGTCGAGATCTCGGCCAACACGCCTCCGTGCCCGGGAAAGGCCAGCGAATGCCCGCAGTACGGCGGCAAGGAGAAATCGCAGTACGTTCTCGAACTGGCCGGGGGCATGGCGGAGAAATACGGGCTGCGGACCGGACAGACGCTGTCGTTCTAGAAGGGGCTTATGGATCAGGATCAATTGCGGTCGCTGCTCGAACAGGTGCGCGCGGGCGCGGTGGGAATAGAGGGCGCGCTGGCGCAGTTGCGCCACATGCCTTTCGAGGACCTGGGATTCGCCAAGGTGGACCACCACCGCGCCCTGCGCCAGGGGATGCCGGAGGTGATTCTCGGAAAGGGCAAGACGCCGGAGCAGGTGGTGGAGATCGGTGCGCGGCTGCTGGAGAAGGCAAGCAACGTGCTGGCCACGCGCGTCGAACCGCGCGCCGC
>CAKZVG010000490.1 GCA_937921835.1 uncultured Bryobacteraceae bacterium
ATTACCTGGAGCGACCCAACCAGCACGGCCAAATCAACCACCTGGCTTCGACTCCACGGACCACCACGAATTTCAACGTGCAGTCGCGATTCGACCATGTCCTGAACAACAAACACCGGCTTTACGGGCGCGTCGCCCGGAATCACGGAATGATTAACAAGTTCAACGAGCCGGCCGGATTTCCGGGTTACTGGACGGCCAGCGGGATCAACACCGACGACCGCCTGGCGACCAACCTGGTGGTCGAGGATACGGTGACTTTCTCACCATCGCTAGTCGGCAGCTTCAACGTGTCCTTGAACCGCTATGTCCAGCCGGGATCTTCCTCGGGCGACAAACTGGATCCCACTCCGCTGAACCTGCCCGACATTATCCGCAACAACCTTTACAGCGGACGAGGCGAGGGGGGCGGATGGCCGAGGATCGAGATCTACGACGGGAACATGGCCTATCTTGGACCGTGGTTCCGGGTGGATGTGAACAACGTTCTGGCCCTGACCAACACGTTCAGCAAGTTCTGGGGCGCGCACAGCCTGCGCTGGGGCGGCGAATACCGCAACACGCGCTGGTTTTACGACAGCCCCGGCAACGCGCAAAACGGATTCTTCGCCTTCGACAAGCACTTCACCCGGGCGCGGGACGAGGCGGCGGCCAACAGCACCACGGGCAGCGGAACGGCGTCGCTGCTGCTGGGCTTGCCGACGGGCGGGTCGCTGGAAAGAAGCCCCGCGATGGCGACGCAGAGCCATTACGGCGCGCTGTTCATCCAGGACGATTACCGCGTCACGCGCAAGCTGACGCTGGGATTCGGACTGCGTTACGAACTCGAGACGCCGAGCACGGAGCGCTACAACCGGCTCTACTACGACTTCGTGCCCGACGCGGATCTGGGCCTCACCGTTCCGGGCATCGGACCGCTGAAGGGAGGGGTCCGGTTTGTCAACGTGGACGGTCTTCCGCGGCGGGAGGGCCGGATCGACCGGAATAACTTCGGGCCCAGGCTGAGCGCGGCCTACCTGGTGTCGGAGCGGACCGTGGTGCGCGCCGGCTGGGCGCAATTCTACCAGGGGACGGCCAACAGCGAGGGGAACCCCCAGGCGCCACCGACGTTCACGTTCACGACACCGTACCAGGGTTCCGGCGACGGCAACCGCACGGTGCTGCCGGGGGTGAGCCTGTCGAATCCCTTCCCGAACGGCTTACAGCCGGTAACGGGGACTTCGCTGGGACTGCGGTCGCAGCTTGGCGCGGCCATCAGTTTCCTGAAGCCGGACCGGACGGTGCCCACGATCCAGCAGATGCAGGTGAGCGTGCAGCGGCAGTTGCCGTGGAACTCCGTGCTCGAGGTTGCCTATGTGGGCGTGCGGTATAACTCGCTGTACCGCTCCTACAACTTAAACGACGTTCCCGACGCCTACCGCACGCAGGATAACTCGACGGCCAACCCGTTCTTCCGGATTCTCCCGCCCACATCTCCCCGGGGATCGGCCTCGACCATCACGGCAAACCAGTTGCGGACGCGGTTTCCGCAGTTTACTTCGGTCACGCAGCGCAATACCAACGGGCCGTGGGGCAGGTATCACGGGTTACAGAGCCGGTGGGAAAAGCGCATGAGCCATAACATCCAGTTCGTGGCCAATTACACGTATTCGAAGCACCTGTTTCATGATCCGCAGAGCCTGGTGAACGACCGGTTCTATAAGTCGGTGACCGATAACGACCGGACGCATATCGCGCGGCTGTTCTTCACGGCGGACCTTCCCTTCGGCAAGCGCCAGCGCTGGGGATCCAACTGGCCGCGGGCGCTGGAACTGGCGGCGGGCGGCTGGGCCCTGACCTGGGTGACGCGTTACTCGAGCGGAGCGCCGCTGTCGCTGAGCGGTCCCAACGGCCGGCCGATTCCGCTGGCCAACCCGCGGACAAGCGCGAGTTTCCGCGATTGCCTGGGCGATCCGGTGGGCGCGCGGCACGATACGCCGTGCCTGGACGTGACGAAACTGGCGCCGCTCAACCGCTACGACATCACGCCCGAGCCGCCGCGCTACGCCTGGTTGCGGGGACCGGGTTATGGCGATCACGACGCGGTGATGTTCAAGACGTTCCGCATCGTGGAGCGGCTGAGCTTCGAGCTGCGGGCTGAGGTTAACAACGTGTGGAATACGCCGCGACTCGGCGACCCGCGCACGGACATCACGAATCCGAGGACGTTCGGCACCATCAACACGGGCGACAACGCGCGCGGCGTACGGTTCACCGGAAGGCTGCATTTCTAGGCCGGCGGAAGGGTGGGCGGCCCGCGGACCGCCCATCGGCCGGGACAAACACAAGCGCTTTCAACTACACAACCAGGTACACAACTATGACGGTTCTCATCGCGTTACTTGCCGGGATCTTGGCCGCTCCACTCGCCGCCCAGATCCGCCCCGGCCATCCGGAGTGGCCGGCGGCCTGGATGCATTACACGACGTTCAAGTCCTGGGACGAGGATTTCGCGGACCTCAAAGCCCACGGAGTAAATTGCGTGAGCCTGCGCGCACCCGATGTCGCGACGGCGAGGACGGCCCTGGAAACCGCGCGGCGGCATGGAATGAAGTACCACATCTGGTTCCCCGAGATCACCGAAAGCATGCCGCTGGTGCGGGAGGCGGGGCTGGAGCCGGCGCCGGCGCTGATGATCGGCGGGGTGTACCGCGGGCAGGCGATCGACCGCCACGTCTTCCGCTTCGAGGCGCGCCCGCAAAGCATTGTCATCGAGCAGCCAGTCTATAGCCCGGCCTATGGATACCGGGCGGGAGGCGGGGGCATCAAAAAAGGGGGCGAGCCGATCGCGCACTACTACCTGGACATGCCGGATCCCGTGCGCGCCGAGATCGTGGTTCCGTTGCGTAAGTTCGACGGCCGGCAGCATCTGAAGATCATTCCGGCGAAGATCGAACTGGCGGAGAAAGGCGCGCGGCTGGAGAAGGACAGCATCACGCCGGACATGCCGCCATCGAGCGAGCGGGCAGACCGGAAACTCTACCGGCTGACGTTCGACCTGACCGGGCTCGATTCGGCGCTGCTCGATTCGGTGGGCGTCGCCGTCTACTGGCCCTATCACGGCTCGCCCCGCTACTGGATGTTCCACCACGGCGCGGTGAGCGCGGCGGCCGAGAGCACGGTGGCCGCCCTGCGCTTTCACGTCCGCAAGATGCTCGATGTCTGGCGCGAGGCCAATGGCGGCCAGTTCCCCGGCGACGTGGTGATCGCGGCGCGCTACGGAGACGAGTGCTTCTACGTCACCGGCCATACGAACCGCCCTGGCGCGACGGCGGTGAATTACCCACTGTGGGACTTCAGCCCGCAGGGCATCGCGGCGTTCCGCAAACTCGCGGGCAACACCGAGTATCCGCGCACGTGGGGCTTCCCGGAGATCTACGGGGCGGATTCCTACGCCTGCTGGCTCTATAACCTCCACGCCCAGACTGCGGCGTTGGCCGGAACAATCCGCGAGGAAGCGGCGCGGCTCGCGCCGGGACTGCTGGTCTTCCGGAACACGACGCGGGCGAACGTCTTCCAGTTCTCGAACGCTTTCGACGGCAGCGGCCCGGAACTGTTGACCAGGAACCTGGACATCGCGCACCTCGACCCCTATCCGATCGGCGACGCGGGTTACAACGAGGGACTGATCCCGCGCGACATGAGTTACTATGCGGGGCTGGCACGCCGCTATAACAAGTTATTAATTCCATGGATGCAGGGCTTCGTGAACACGATGACGGTGGGCTCGCGCCACCCCACGCCCGAACTGATCGGCCGCATGGCCGAGCAGCACTGGCGGCACGGCATCGACGCCGTGATCTGGCTGAGTTACGGGCAGGCGCACAGTACATTCCCCCACCAGCCCGACTCCTGGAAGCGGGCGGCGGAGTTCCACCGCATGCTGGCGGCGTCGCCGCCGCCTAAGCCGAAGGCCAGGCTGGCGGTGCTGCGGCCGTATTCGGTCTGGGCACAGTCGAGTTTGTGGGACGATCAGATCCGCAACCCGGCCGATTGGCTGCTCCAGCAGTGGCTGGAAGTGTGGGCGGTGAAGCATAAGCTGGACTACGACGTCTTCGAGGTCCCGCCGCGCATGACCGCGGCGGCGCGGGCGGCTCTCGACAAGGAACTGAGGAAGTACCCTCACGTGGTTTCTCTCGAGCCGCGTGCCGGGGCGTGGGTCATCGGCCAGGGGACCGCGGGGACGGCGGTGAACCGGACGCGGGGCGCCGAACACCAGGCGCGCTTCGAGGCGGAGATGGCAAAGAGGGGCTGGCTCGCCAAATGACCTTGTTTTCGCGGCGACTCGCGATCGTTCTGCTCGCCGGCGGGCTGCTGGCCGAGGAGCGGCCCGCACCGGTCAGGCTGGTGACGATCGGCAACAGCTTCGCGGCCAACGCGACGTTCTTCCTGCGCGAGATCGGCGATCACCAGGGCGCTCCGGTCGAGGTGACTCCCGCCAACATCGGCGGCTGCGACCTGGCGCGCCACGCGCGGCACCTCAGGGCCTTTTACGAAGACCCGGGCGGCGCCGAGAGCCGCCCCTACCGGGACGCCGCGCGCCCGGAGCGTGGAGCTTACAGCTTGGTGGAGGCGCTGGAGTCGGCCGATCCGGACTATGTGACGCTCCAGCAGTTCAGCGGCGACAGTTACAAACCCGAGACGTTCGAGCCATATGCCGGGGAGTTAGTGGCGGAGATTCGCCGGCACGCGCCGCGGGCGCGCATCCTGGCGCTTCAGACCTGGGCTTACCGGGCGGATCATCCATGGTTCGCCAGCGGAGAGCTGACGCAGGAGAAGATGTTCTCGGGGTTGCGCGAGGCCTACGGGCGGCTGGCGGCGAACTACGGTCTCGGGGTGCTGCCGGTGGGAGAGGCGTTCCAGATCGCGCGCTCGACGGCGCTGTGGCGGTTCGTCCATCCCGATCCCGCGTTCGATTACGCCCACCCGGCTCCGGGGTCGCTTCCCGATCAGAGCGGGAGTCTGGTGGTGGGCTGGTCGTGGAGGAAAGCCGGCGCGGGACCTCAAACCCTGGCGCTCGACGCCAAGCACGCGAATACGGCTGGGCGCTATCTCGGGGCTTGCGTCTTGCATGAGGTTCTCACCGGGCGCAGCGCGCTTGGGCTGGCATGGCGGCCCGAAGGGCTCAGCGAGGCGCAGGCCGAATCGCTGCGCATGGCGGCGCACCTGGCGGTGTTCGCGCGGGGGGCGCGGTGATTCGCGCCTTCTTCCTCCTTGCGGCGGCGGTTCCGCTGGGCGCGCAGAACTGGGACGTCTTCGCCGGGCAGCCCGAGGCTGAAGACGCGGGACGGGCGGTGAGCCGTTACCTGTCGCGCGCCTACGCCGAGGCGGGCCGGGAGTTCCGGGCGCAATTCGAAAAACTGGAGAGCGCCGCGGACGTCGAGGCTTACCAGTCCGCCGCGCGGGCGCGCATCCGGACGTGGCTTGGAGAGATGCCGGAGCGCACGCCCCTACGCCCCAGGGTGACGGGCGTGCTCCGCCGGGAGGGATACCGGGTCGAGAAAACAATCTTCGAGAGCCGGCCCGGGAATTATGTTACGGCGAACTTATACGTACCGGCCGAAACAGGACGCCGGTTCCCCGCCGTTCTCTGTCCGCTCGGGCACTGGCGGGAGGGAAAGGCGTTTCCTTCCTATCAAAGCCTGGCGGTTTATCTTGTTCGCCGCGGTTTTGTTGTTCTGACTTATGACCTGCCCGGCATGGGCGAGCGTTTGCAGTACTACGACTCCGTGTACGGCCGTTCACTGGCCGCCGTCAACCGGAGCGAAAACGAACCCGTGATGGAGCACTCCTTATTGAATGGGCCCGCGCTTCTGGCGGGCCGGAGCCTCGCCTACTATTTGCTATGGGACGGATTCCGGGCGCTCGACTACCTGGCCGGACGGCCGGAGGTGGACGCGGACCGCATCGCGTGCACGGGAGCTTCGGGGGGCGGCTTGCAGACGGAGCTTCTGGCGGCGCTCGACGCGCGCATCAAGGTGGCGATTCCGGTGGTGTACGGCGGCTGCGTCGCCGACAGCCTGTTTCTGCCCGGCTTCGGCGACCGCGACACGCAGCCCTTGATCGCGCCCCGGCCGCTGCTGCTGATTGTCGCCACCGGCGACAGCGAAACAAAGCGCTCACTGCAATACCGCGGCTACGAGCAGGCGGCGCGGATCTACGGATTACTCGGGGCCTCGGACCGGATCCGCTTCACCGCCGTCGAGAGCAAGCACGACTACTCGCGGCCAATGCAAGAGATCGCCGAAGGCTGGCTGCGGAAGTGGTTCAACATGCCCGCGGCGGGCGATCCTCCGGCCCTGGATGCGCCCGAGACGGAGGCGTCGCTGGCCGCGACGGTCTCCGGACAGGTGAGGGTTTCGCTCGGCGGGGAAACGGTGGCGTCGCTCAGCAGCGCCGACGCCCGCCGGAGGGCACAGCCAACGCCGCCGCCTTCCAACCGGTCCGGGTGGGCCGGCTGGCGCGAGCGGCTGCGCGGGCGGGTGGCGGAACGGCTGGGGTTCGACGAGCACAGGCCAGCGCTTGGCGCGCGGGTGGTTAGCGCCACCGGTTTCTCTACTTACCGGGTGGAAAAGATCATTTACTCCAGCCAGCCTGAAATCCCAATTCCCGGGTTACTTTTTCTGCCACTCGGGCGCGGTCCGTTTCCGGCGGTCATTTTCACAAATGAAGACGGAAAGACGGCGGGCGAAGTTGTGGAGCGGTACTTGCTCCGCTTCGTCGAAGCCGGCTACGCGGCATTCGCAATCGATGTATCCGGCACGGGAGAGACAAGCCCCGGGCCCACGCCGCCGAGTTACCGCTACTACTTTGACGGTCCCGAGGCGGAGTTGCATTTTCGCGCGTTGCGGGCGGGCAGGAGCCTGGCGGGGATGCGGGTTCACGACATCGCGCGGGGCTTGGATTATCTCCAGACGCGCCAGGAGCTCGACGGCCGGCGGATCAGCGGCTTCGGGCTCGGCGCGGGAGGCGTGCAAATGCTGTACGCGGGCGCGCTGGACGGCCGGCTGTCGGCGGTGGTGGCGGCGGGCGCGCTGGTGAGCTACGCCGAGTTGGCTGGGAGCGAGTTCTACACGCAGCGGCTGGGAGTGTTCGTGCCCTCGGCGCGTCTCTATTTCGATCTGCCGGAGGTGGCCGCGCTGGCCGCGCCGCGGCCAGTCACGTTGCTGAACCTGGCGGATGGCAGGAACCGGCGGCTGGAGCTGGAGCGGGCCGCCGAGGCCTACCGTCCGGCGGCGGATGTGTACCGGCTGCTGGGAGCGGAGCGCGCGCTGCGGGTTCTGCATGCGGATTCGCCCGGCGCGATTGCCGAAGCCTGCCTGGAGACTTTCGGCCGGGCGGCGCGCTGAACCTACGTGGTGACGATGCCCACTTGCGGCCTTTCGGCGATCGCAAGCGGATAGTCAGCCAGCGGCAGGTTTTGGAAAACGCCGTTGCGCGGCGCCTGGAGCCGGTAGACGCCACCGTGCAGCAGGTCCACGAGAACGGGTTCGTGGAAGGCCGCGGCGGCGCGCAGGTCGATGCGGGCGAGTTCCGGCAGGTACTCGGACGGGTACCAGGGCAGCCAGTAAGCGAGGATTCGCCCGGCGGAGGAGCGGTAGGCGGCCAGAAGCGGCACGGAGGGAAAGGCGTCGTCTTCGGGGCCGATGCCGTAGAACGGACCGGCGTCGCGCACCTCGATCTTGTATTCGGTCTCGGCCGGGGCATAGCGGCCGTCGATCAGGGCGCAGAGGTTCCGGTAGGCGAAGAACCCGGGCTTGGGCTTGCGGTCGGGGTTGGTGAGGAGGCACTTCTCGTTGACGCCGACGGTGCGGACCCGGGAGCCGCCGCGTTCGGGGAATCCGAGGATGCGGTCGATGGGGGAAAGAAAGGAGCGCCGGGGGAGTTCGCCGCGCTTTCCGCTATCGGCGAGGAGGAAGTAGTTACTAAGTCCGGCGCCGAGGAAGTAAGTGTCGGTCAGGCCCTGGCGCAGCAGCCACTTGGCCTGGATATTCAGCCCCCATGGGGCGCGGCCGCGGTAATTGCGGGTGCTGCTGTGGGAGGGATACCCGCACTCGCCCTGCCATAACTCAAGACGCGGCCCGTGGCGCTTGAGAAGGGCTTTGACTTCGAGGCCGCGGTAGATGCGCTCTTCGGGAACGCTGGCGTAATCGTGAAACGTGACGACGTCGATGAGCCTAGCGGCGCCGCCGCTCAGAAAGCCGTCGATGAAATCCGGGACCAGTCCGGCGGTGGATCCCGCGAGGATCCTGGCCCTGGGGGCGATCTGGCGGATGACGCCCGCGGTCTCGCGCACCAGACGGCCGTAGTCAACGGCGCTCGGCTCCGCGCCCCAGTAGGCGCGCAGGTTGGGTTCGTTCCAGATTTCCCAGTGGGTGATGAGGTCCCGGTAGCGTTCCACCGCCGCGCGGACGAAGGCGAGCCAGGCTTGCATGGCTTCGGGGCTGCCGGTGGGCGGGCCGAGGGTGCGGCCGTAGATCTCGGCGAGTTTGGGATCGTCGTAGGTGCTCCACTGCGTATAAAGCGAGTTCCCGCCGGTGAGGGTGACGAAGGGGGTGATGCCGTGGCGGAGCACGGCGCGGAAGGCCTGATCGGTGCGCGACCAATCGTAGCTGGCGCGGGCGGTCTCGATCTGGGACCAGGAGGCGACGAGGCGGGTCCACTTGACGCCGATGTCCGCCGCGCGTTCGAGGATCGATTCGTCGAGCGACCCGGCCTGAATGCCCCAGGGGGAGGACGTGATGTCGCGCGATCGCTTGGGCGCAATGTGGCCCAGGCGGGGGAGCGGGATCAGTTCCGCGGGCGGGGCGGCGGAAGTGGCGGCGCAGGCGGCGCCGGAGGACAGAAACAGGCGGCGAAGCATCAGGATCTCCTTTTGAGCCGGACCGGCAGGGCGAGAACGAGCGTCAGCAGGAGGCCGGCGGCGGTCAGGGCCAGTCCTCCGTAGACGGACACGGGACGGAAGCGGAAGTCCACCTCGTGCGAGCCGGCCTCCACGACCACGCCGCGGAGCGCGCCGTAGGCCTCCCAGATACGCGTTTCGCGCCCATCGACATAGGCGCGCCAGCCGGGGTAGTACGTGTCGCCCAGGATCACCAGGCCGCGGCAGGACATCGCGGCGCGCAGGCGGACGCGGTTGGGGGCGTACGCAACGATCGCCACGCCGCCGGCCTGGCAGCGATCGAGGTCCGGCGCGGCGCCCACCAGAACGGCGGTTTGGGCGGGATCGAAGTCCGGATGCTCCATGGCCTCGTTCAGGGCGGGCACATCGGGGACGGTCACGATCTCATGCACCGCGCGGGCGCGGGGAAGGGCGCCGGGGACGCGGAACACCTTGACGCCGCTGCTCCCCTGGAAGGCGTCCACGAGATCGGGACGGTTGGGTTCCCTGGCGAGATAGTGCGTGACCGCGTAGAGGCGCTGCGACCAGGCAGTGTGACGGGCGAAGCGCAGCAGGTTGGCCGTTACGCCGGCGACATAGCCTTCGGTGGTGTTGATGGAGTGCAGATCGCCGAAATTCACCGGCACGTCCTGGTCGTTGACGGCCACGCGCGCCAGTACCGGCTCGGAACGCAGAAAAGCGGCGGCGTCGCGGTTTTCAGCGAGGGCGCGGGCGAAGGGCTGTCCGGACTCCGCGGAGCGGTTGCGCCAGGCGCGAGTGTGCACGGCGTGCATCTCCGTGAGCATGAGGAAAGCAAGGATCGCCACCAGCGAGAGGCGGCCGATGCGGCCGGATCTCCAGGCGAAGACGGCGGCACAGAGGATTAAACCCGCCCACCCGGAGAGCAGCATGGCGTCGCCGAGGTTGGGTTTCCACACCGCGGCGGTGAGGAGAATGACGGCGCCGAGCGCGCCGGCGGCGGCGGCTCCGGCCGGCAGCAGGCCCCAGCCGCGACGGCTGAGGAGGCGGTCGGCGCCGTAGGCCGCCAGGACGGCGAGAGCGAAGTTGGCCAGATGCAGCGCGCGCACCGGCACGCGGGCCTTGTGGAGTTCGGGCACCAGCGAGTAGAGAACGCCATGCAGCGGCGTGAAAGCGCCCATGGCAAAGGCGGCGGCGAGAACGGCCACGACCGCCAACCAGCGCACCGCGGGCGATCGCCAGCAGGAGCATACGGCGGCGGCGGCAAGAAAAACGGCGGTCAGGCCAAGGAAGCCGGAGGAGTCGCCGATGGCGCCCTGATCGGGCAGGAGAACGCCGGCCAGGCCGCGCGGCGTCAGCGAGTAGGTTTCCGCGGAGAGATAGGAGACGACATCGCCCCAGCCGGCGGGTTCCGGGCCAGGCGGACCCCAGCGCCGGGCGAGGCGGCCGAACTCCAAGGTTGGCCACAACTGCGCGGCGCCGGTCAGCGCGGCGGTCAGGAAGGTAAGGGCGGCGGGCGCCAGCGCCGCCATACCGCGCCGGATGAGCAGCGCCAGCCAGGCGAAGGCGAGGGCGAGCGAGACCAGCAGCGGGATTTCGTGGTGGCCGCTCAGCCAGGCGATTCCGAGGAACAGGCCGGAGAGCGCAGCGCTGGCGAGGACGCGACGGCCGCGCGCGGCGCGGACGAAGAAGAGGCAGACCAGGGGCGTCCAGATGGCGCCGTTCAACACATCCAGCCAGGCGGCGCTGCCCATGAATCCGCCGAAGGAGAAGGCGCAGGCGGCGAGGATGGACGCGGGACGGCCGCGGCGGAGTTCGCGGCACAGGGCATAGGCGCCAAGCGCGCCGATGAAATGCAGGACGACGTAGTACCAGTTGAGAAACTCCGTCCGCAGGGAACCCTCGCGCAGCGGCAGCAGCAGGAACAGAAGGTTGAGCGGATTGAGCGGACCGGGCTGGGTGTGGCCGATGAGCGGCTGTCCCATCCAGATGTGAGGATTCCAGAGCGGGAAGCGCCCGGCGTGGATCTCGCGGGCCATGAACTGAAGCCGCGGGATTTCGAGGTAGGCCATGTCGGGGTGGTCAAACCAAACGTACTGGTCCGTGAGCGCGAGCTTCCAGTAAAAGCCGATGGTGAGCAGGAGCAGGACCAATGCCGCGCGCATGGCTCTCTGTAGGATGATACCCCTCCGCAAAGGCGCGCGGGAGGAAGCGCGCGGCTACCCGGCGAGGCGGCGGAGCCCTTCGAGCAGCAGCGCGGGCGTGCGCACGTTGCCCCGGCCGGAGCCAAGCCGGACGGCGGGCTTGACGGTTCCGTGGTAATCCGAACCGCCCGAGGGCGCCAGGCCGAGGCGCTGGGCGATGGCGGCGTAGCGCGCTACGTCATCAGGAGCGTGGTCGGAGTGGTGGACCTCGAGGGCCTGAAGACCGGCGGCATGGAAAGCGGCGATCATCTCCTCTTCCCGGACGCGGTCGCCGCCGGCCAGGCGCACCGGGTGCGCGATGGAGGTGACGCCGCCGGCGGCCCGCACGCGCGCGATGGCCTCAACGGTGGAAGGCTCCTCGCGGCGCACGTAGGCGGGAGCGGATTCATCGAGGTAGCGGTCGAAGGCTTCCTGCACGCTGGCGACGTAGCCGCGCGCCACCATGACGCGGGCGAAGTGCGGGCGCCCGGCCAGCTTGCGCCCCAGCGAAACCACTTCGGCCAGGGGCACATCCAGGCCAAGTTCCGCCAGGCGTTCCGACAGGCGCCGGTTGCGGTCAAAGCGCGAGCGCTGGAGATCCGCCAGCCAGGCGCGCAAGGCGCTGGGCACACCGCCGTTGAAGAAGTAGGCCAGCAGGTGAACGCTGCGCCCGCGCGGGCGGCCGGTTTCGGGGTGGCGGGTGCTGATCTCGATGCCGCAAATCAGTTCCAAGCCGCGCCTGGCGGCCAAGGGCGCGGCGCGCTCGTAGCCGCCAAAAGTGTCGTGGTCGCAGATTGCAAGGGCTTTCAGTCCGGCCGCGACCGCTTCTTCGACAAGCTGCTCGGGCGTCGAAGTACCATCGGACTCAGTTGTATGCGTATGCAGGTCGATCACTCGATACCAGCCCAGTTTCCTCCAGTTTAGCCCAAACCTTGTCGGCGCTTTCTTCGGGCGTTTCGAGCGAGGAATTGACCACCACGTGGGGATCAAGCGGCGGCTCGTAGGGGTC
>CAKZVG010000491.1 GCA_937921835.1 uncultured Bryobacteraceae bacterium
CTGGCGGTTCTGGCGCGCGAGGTCCGCCCGCGGGCATGGTCCGCGCTCCGGGAGCGCGCGGCGCGCGGCGCGCGCCTCATCGAGAAGCCGGATACGGCATCCGCGGAGCGCCTCGCCGCGGCGCTGCGCGAGGCTTCGGGCGCGGCGCCGGCGCGGCTGGACGCTCCCCCCGGCGTGGTGTACACCGTCTCGGCGCAGCCCGCCGCCCGGCGCTTGCTGGTTCACCTGCTCAACTACGCTCGCGCGCCGCGGGAAGCGGTGAAGGTCACGGTCGGCGGTGACTGCCGCGGCATCTCGCTGCTGTCGCCCGACGGCGCCCGCCAGCACGGCTTTCGCGCCACGCCGGCCGGATCTTTTTGCGCGGTCGAAGTCCCGCTGCTCGAGACTTACTCGCTGCTGGTGTTCGGCGAACGCCAGCCCTGATCCGGCGGGCGCGCGCGCCGCCCGGATGCTACACTCGGCGTATGGGCAATGGCAATCCGCTGCCGATCCTGAATGAAGGGATGGGCTTGGCGCCGGCTCTGGGACCGACGCCCCGCATCAGTTCGCTGCTGATCAAGCCGGCTTCGGCGGTCTGCAATCTGGACTGCACCTACTGCTTCTACCTGGACCGCGAGGCCGACCCCTACAAGGAACTCCCCGCGCGGAGGATGACCGCCGAGTGCCTGGAGCGCTTGGTGGACACCTTCATGTTCTACTCCTACCCGAACAGCGTCTTCGCCTTTCAGGGCGGCGAGCCGACGCTGGCCGGGCTGCCTTTCTTCGAGAAACTGGTCCAGTTGCAGCAGGAATACGGCCGCGACGGGCACAACGTCAGCAATGCGCTTCAGACCAACGCGATCGTGCTCGATCACAACTGGGCGCAGCTTTTCCGGCAGTACAACTGGCTGTTGGGTGTTTCGCTCGACGGGCCGGAGTACATCCACGACACCTACCGCTTCAACAAGGCCGGGCGCGGCACCTGGAAGCGCGTGATGCAGTCGGTCGAACTCCTGCAAAAGGAGAAGGTGGAGTTCAACATTCTGTGCGTGCTGAGCCAGGCCAACGTCGAGAAGCCCGGCGAACTCTATTCGTTCTTCAAAGGCATCGGGGTGGATAACGTGCAGTTCATTCCGCTGTCGGAGTTCTTCCCCGACGGCTCGCTGATGCCGTTCACCATCACGGCCGAGCAATACGGCCGCTTCCTGTGCGAGATCTTCGACCTGTGGTGGCCGGACCGCCGCAAGATGCGCATCCGCTTCTTCGACAACCTGGCCGAAGCGCTGGCCGGGCAAAAGCCGGGCGCCTGCACCATGCACGAAACCTGCGACAGCTACGTGGTGGTGGAGTACAACGGCGACATTTACCCGTGCGATTTCTTCGTCGAGAAGGAGTGGAAGCTCGGCAACATCATGGTCGATTCCTGGGTCGAGGTGGCGCGCCGCCAGCGCCGCTACAACTTCGCCAGCAAGAAGACGCTGGCGCACCCGGAGTGCCAGGTGTGCGATTGGCAGTCCATCTGCCACGGCGGCTGCCCCAAGTTCCGCCACGCGCCGCACCGGCGCTTCGAGGATCTGGATTACTTCTGCCCGGCCTACAAGATGATCTACGCCAAGGCGGTCGGCCCGCTGCGCAAGGAAGTCTCCAAGATCATCGGCCGCGAAGCGCCGGAACTGGTGCGGCACTCGATCAGCCCGTACTGACCGGGCGCGCGCACCCATCCCCGCCTTCACCGCGCTTGCCTTCCACGGCGGCAGGGCGTCTCCCCTGCGCTTGACATCGAACGCCGATTCGACATACGCTCAGGACAACTTGCGCGGAGGGCGGCCGTCGCGGTCCGCTTACGCCGCCTGTCCCGCAGGCTTGCGATCGCGAGGGGGTAGGCGCCATGAGGGATTTGGGTTGTAAGGCTGGCGTGGCGGGAAATGCCGCCGTTTTTCTCTTGTTGCTGGCAGCGCCTGGCTGGGGCCAGGCGACGGCCGGCGCGGCGACGGTGGCGGGAACCGTGGCGGATGGAAGTGGGGCGGTAGTTCCCGGCGCGGCGGTGACACTGACCAACGTGGCTCGCGGCTCGGAGCTGCGGACCAGCGCCAATGAGGCGGGCAACTACGTGTTTCCGGATGTGGTGCCGGGTGAGTACCGGCTGCGGGCCGCCAAGGAAGGCTTCGAGACTTTCGAGGTGACGGCGCTGCATGTCGCCGTGGGCCAGCGCGCGACGGTGAACGTCACGCTGCGGCTGGGACAGATCACCAATGTCGTGACGGTGGCGGCGGAGGTTGTGCAGTTGGAGACCACCTCGAACGCCATCGGCACGGTGGTGGATTCCGGGCGGGTCAATGAACTCCCGCTCAATGGGCGCAACTTCCTCCAACTGGCGCTGTTGGCGGGAGGATCTAACGAAGCCGCGGGGCGGGCCGATCCGGCCGGCCAGGTCGGCCACTCCGGGCGGGCGGTGGTGGTGGGCGGAACCAAGGCCGCCACCAACGGATACATGATCAACGGCATTCAGGTCCGCGGCGCACGCCTGGGCGAGCTGGCGGTGAACCTGTCGGTGGCCAATATCGACGAGTTCAAGGTCCAACAGAGCTTCTTCCTTCCGGATGAAGGGCCGAACCCGGCCATCGTCAGCGTCAACACTAAAAGCGGGACCAACGCCTTTCACGGGCAGACCTTCTGGTTCGTGCGCAACAGGGAGTTCGACGCCCGCAATTTCTTCGCTCCCGGCCCCGAGGATCTGAAGCGCAACCAGTTCGGCTTCGCGGCGGGCGGACCCGTCATCCGGGACAGGATGTGGTTCCACGGCGGCTACGAAGGATTGCGCCAGATCACCGGTTTCTCAAGCCGCGCCTACACCCCGACCCGCGAAATGTTCGAGGGGAACTTCCGCGAACTCGGCAGCGTCCTGATCCATGACCCGTTGACTCTCAACCCGAGCGCCGGCACGCGCACGCCATTCCCCAATAACGTCATTCCGCCGGGGCGCATCAACCCGGTCTCCAGGCAGTTGTTGAAGTACTATCTCCCTGGTTCGTCGCTTGCCGAGCGTCCGAGCAATCTGTTCGCGAATCCGCGCAACACGGTGGACGACGACCAGTTCAATCTGCGCCTCGACGCCACGCTGACGGACCGGCAGAGCGTCTTTGGGCAATTCATTTACTCGGATTCGCCCGCCGTCAGCGGGGGAATCTTCCCGCTGAGTGGCGCCTTCTATCCGAACCAGATGCAACTTGGCATGGCCCAGCACACCTACGCCCTGACGGCGGCGCTGGTCAACACCCTGCGGGTTGGAGTATCGCGCAACGTCGCGCTCTTCTCCAACGAAGGCCGGGATGCGGGCGATCTGCTCACGCCGCTGGGCATCACCAATACCTTCGACGTACGGGGCATCACCGCGCAGGGCATCCAGGGTTACGCCGGATTCGGCCGCGCCAATGGCGACCTCGGCAACCTCGACAACAACTACCAGCTTGACGAGGGGCTGAGCTGGCTGAAGGGCAACCACCAGATCCGGGCCGGCATCAGCATCCGCTACCGCCGCACTTGGCAACAGAACGCCAACGCCGGCGCGCACGGGAACCTGAACTATCAACGTACCTTCACCGCCGAACTCCAGCGCACCGCCGCGGGCGCGCTGGTTCCGCGAGCCAACACCGGCGACGCCTTCGCCGACTTCCTGCTCGGCATGCCCACCACCGGCTCCGCGCGCGGACTTCCCATGCTGCCCTACCGTTTCACCCAGTACATGCCCTATTTCCAGGACACCTGGAAGGTGCGCCGGAATCTCACACTCAACTACGGCATTTCCTGGTTCAAGGACACGATTCCCGACCCGCAGGGCAGGGCGCGCGACTACATGCACGGCTTCGACGAGCGGACCGGGCTGCTCCAGTTCGCGGTGCTCGGCGAAGTGGATCCCAAGGTGATGAAGTCGGACAACAATAACTTCACGCCCCGCCTGGGGCTGGCCTGGCAGGTGAACGGGAAGACTGTGCTGCGCGCCGGCGCGGGCGTTTACTTTTCCGACCAGCAGTTGATCGAGCTGCAATTCGCCGCCGTGGGGCCCCCCTTCAACGATAGCGTGGACATCATCAATACCGGACAGCTTCTGCCGGTCTACACGCTGGGCAACAATATCTTCCCGCGCATCCCGCTTCCCGCCGTCGACAAGGACTTCGCCCGCAAGCTTCCCGCCGGCACCGCGCCTTTTCTGTTGAACAGCGACAGCAAGACGCCTTACGTTTCGCAGTGGAACTTCTCGCTGCAAAGAATGC
>CAKZVG010000492.1 GCA_937921835.1 uncultured Bryobacteraceae bacterium
GCGGCGCGCCACGTCGTCGATCACCGCCGAAGTGGTCAGATTCACCACCACGTCGCCCGGCAGGCGTTCAAGCGCCGCCTCCACCGCCAGCGCCAGCACATCGTCGTTGTCCAGCACCGTTCCGGTCTCGTCCGCCACCGCCAGGCGGTCCCCGTCCGGATCCTGCGCGAAGCCGATTTGGGCGCCCGAGCGACGCACCAGTTCCGCCAGTTCGCCGAGCGTATCCGGGCGCGGTTCGGCCTCGCGCGGAAAGGGACTGGTGGGATCGACCGCGATGGCGTGCAGCTCGCAGTTGAGTTCTCGCTCCAGGAAGCGCACGCTCATTACCGAGCCGGCGCCGTTGACGCCGTCCAGCGCCACGCGGAAGCGCCGCGCGCGAATCGCTTCGACGTCCACGTGCCGCAGCACGCGTTCGATGTGCAGGCGCATGGGCGCTTCGGTTTCGCGCGTCACGCGGCCGGTTTCTTCGTTGGTGGCGCGCCGGAAGTCGCTCTGGTGGTACAGATCGATCAGTTCGCCGCGCTCGTAGTTGTTGAAGAACAGCCCTTCGGCGTTGAACAGCTTCAGGGCGTTGTATTCGGGGGGATTGTGCGAGGCGGTGATGGCGATGCCGCCGCGGGCGCGCGAGGCGGCGGCGAACATCTGGATGGTGGGGGTGGGCAGGACGCCCACGCGCACCACGCCGCAGCCGGTTGAGAGCAGGCCGCAGGCCACGGCGTGCTCCAGCATTTCGCCGCTTGAGCGGGTGTCCCGCCCGAGGATCACGCGCCCCACGCCGCCGACGTAGGTGCCGAAAGCCTGCGCGAAACCGCAGGCCAGCATGGGGGTGAGGAACTCGCCCACCACGCCGCGGATTCCCGAGACGCCGATTTTCAGAAGATGCTCCCGCGCCGCCATCAGGCCATACTCCTCACTTTCTCGAGCAGCTTGTCGAAGAGCGCTACGGGTGGATCGCCGCGCTGCTCGCAAATAACGCGGACGATGGGTTCGGTGTTGCTGACGCGCACGTGGAACCAGCGCCCGGGCCAGTCCACCCGCAAGCCGTCGGAGACGTTGACGCTGCCGCCGGCGGCTTCCGCCTGAAGCTCGGCGAGCAGGGCCGGCACGCGCTGGGAAACCAGCGGCACCTCGCCCTTGAGAATCGAGTAACGCGGATACGAACGGACGATCTCCGACAGCTTCTTCCCGCGGCTGCGCATCATCGAAAGAATCGCCAGCATCGAGGCAACGCCGTCGTAGACAAAACGGAAGCGCGGCATCATCACCGCGCCGGTGCCTTCGCCGGCGAGCGCGACCTGTTCCGGACGGTAGGCCGAGAGAGCGTCGATGGCCGCCTGCCGCCCCACCGGCACACGCAGCACGCGCCCGCCATGCCAGCCGCAGACCTCATCCACCAGCGCCGTAGTCGACAGATTGGTGATCACCAGTTTGCCCGGCCCGCCCGGCAGCAGGTAGTCGGCGAGCACCGGAAGCACCATCTCCTCGGAGACCGCCTCGCCTTCCTCGGTGGCCATGGCGATGCGGTCGCTGTCGACGTCGAACAGGAAGCCGGCATCGGCCCCCGCCGGACGCACCAGCGGCGCGAGCTGGAGCGCCACTGTGCGGCGCGTGGTGAGCGGCTCGTGCGCGAAGTTGACGCCCTCGATCTGCTCGTTGATGAGGATGAAGCCCGTCGCGAAGCGCTCGTTCATCCGCCGCAGCACCAGGGAGGAGGTTCCGTTGCAGCAGTCCACCAGGACCTTGAAGGGCCGCAACGCCTCCAGGTCGTAGGCGGCGGCGATCTCGTCCAGATAGGCGTCGATGGCGCCGGAATCGAGCGAAAGCTTCCCGATCCGGTCCCAGGAGGCGAAATCGAACTTGCGCAGGTGGTAGATGTCGAGCAGTTCCCCCGCCTCGGCCGTGGACAGGTAGGTTCCACGCGCGCCGAAGAACTTGAGCGCGTTCCACTCGGCGGCGTTGTGGCTGGCGCCGATGGAGACGCCGCCGGCGGCGTCGCGCTGGCGGATGGCGTGCTGGATGACGGGCGTCGAGACGATGCCCAGGTCGACGACGTCGCGCCCGCAGGCCTCGATTCCAGCGATCACGCCTTCGCGGATCATGACCCCGCTGGCGCGCGGGTCGCGTCCGATGATGACCGGGCCGGGCGCGCTCAGGAACGTGCCGAAGGCGGCGGCGAAGTCCAGCACGTGCGCGGCCGTGATGCCTCCGGGGCCGACCACTCCCCGCAGGCCGACGTGCGAGATGCGCAGCGACTTTTCCGCTCTCATATCAGTCTTCCAGAATCAGGCGGCCGAACGCCTCAGGCACATGATAGGAGGGCTGGTGGGTAGGCCGCCAGGCGATTCCCTTGCGCTTCGGACCCGGCCCCTGGAGACGGTAGAAATTGACGCGGAACTGGTTGCCGGCTCTAGCGGGGCGCGTGTCGATGGAGGAGATTGGAATGCGCATCTCGCCGCACCAGACCTTGCGCGCCTCGTCGATGCGGGCCTTGACGGCGAACCCCGAGTTCCACAAAACGCCTTCCCGCGCCGGGTCCGGCTGGTCACGGTCGATGTCCAGGTCCACCCATTCGCCCCGCGGGGAAACCTGAAACTCGCGGTAACGCTTGATGTTGGAGAAATCGGCGCCGATGAAGACCTCGGCCACGTCCCAGCGCCAGAGGAAGTTGGTCTCGGCAGCGGCCGGCGGTTCCGGTTTCAGGAACAGCTCTTCATAGGGGCAGACGAACAGGAAGTAGAGGTTGGCGGCGGTCCAGCGCGAGCGGATCTCTGTTTCGTGGCCGGGAACCGGTCTGCCGAAGGAGTCGTTGCCCGCGCGCACGCCCGGCGCCGCCGTCCAGAACGGCGAAGCCGGGTCGGCTGAAAGCGGAGCGTCGTGCGGGGCGCGGAGGCTGCGGGCCAGGTCGGCTGCGGCGAGCGGCAGCGCCGGGAACAACAACAGCGCGGCGAGGAAGCGCATAGCCTTTCTACTCTAGCGCGGCGCGCCCGCCCCGCGCGCCGGGCGTCTAGAAATGCAGCCGGGCGCAATACTGCAATTCGCGGCCGCGGTTGGCCTGGCTGGTGATGCGGCCGAACAGCGAACTGGTGACGCTGGTGTTCGGGTTGCCCCACATAATGCTGTTGGTGAGGTTGTAGGCTTCCATCCGGAATTCGAGCTTGAAGCGTTCGGTCAGCGGGAAGCTCTTCGACATGGTGGTGTCGAAATTCCACCGTCCCGGCCCGCGCAGGCCGTCGTATTGTTTGGGATTGGTCCGCCGGGTGTAAGGCTCGGGACGGCTGAAGATCGAGGTGTCGAAGTAGCGGTCGCGGGTCGGATTGGGAAGCGTGGGATTGATGTCCTGAAGCAGAGTCATCTGCCCGAAGGTGAGCAGCGAGCCGGCGTTCCAGGTGAAGATATTGGAGACCGACCAGCCTCCGATGACGGCCTCGGGTACTCGCGGGAGGCTGCCGAGGAGCCTGCGTCCCTTGCCGAAGGGCAGCTCGAGCGTGCCCGACATGCTCAGCCGGTGGCGGGTCTCGGGGCTGTCGCGCCATTCGAACTGCCGGGCGTATTCGGCGATGTCGTCCCAGAATTCGAGCCAGCGTTCCCGGTCGTAAGTGTAGGAGACCAGAAACATGTAGCCGGCGGAGAACTGGCGGCGGGCCTTGAGCTGCCAGGAGCGGAAGCGGTTGCGCATGCCTTCGGTATTGCGCTGGGTGAGGCTCAGATACTGCGGATGGGGCGAAAGAAGGCTGGCGATGGAGACCGTGGCGCGATTGCGGAGCTGGCCCGGGAAGGTGTCCTCGGCGCCGTAGCGGTAGAAGGGATTGGCGACGTTGCGCGCGAGCGCGGCTTTGTGAATCAGGCTGAGATTGGGATCGGCCTGATTCACGTTGGCGTTATAGAGCGAGTTGATCCAGTTGTAGTAGAACGTCGCGTCGCTGGTGATGCGGTTGGGCAGCTCGCGCTGGTAGGAGATGCTGAGCCGGTCGCTCCGTGGGCGGTCGAAGTCCTGGTTGGACCAAGCCGCGGCGTCGCCCAGGTTCTGGTAGCGGCCGAGAGCCTTTCCCTTGGGCATGATCAGCGGGTTGACGCCGGCGGGAAAGGGATCGCGAAGCCTGGCTTGCGGGCGTCCCTCGACGGCGGGCAGCGCGCTGGTGGTGACAGTGAAGCCGTAGATCTCCATCGGACGCTGCGTATCGGTGAGGCTGACCACCGGGGTGATGAAACGCGACCAGCTCGCCCGCAGCGCCGACTTATTGTCCAGCCGGAAGGCTACGCCGATGCGGGGGCTGAACACCTTTGCGCTGGTGTTGTAAAGGCCGCGGTCTTCCGGCGTCGAGAACATCCAGGCGCCGAAAAACTGGGGCGGGTTGCGGTAGGCCAGCGCCGCCGCCGGAAACGCGGGCGGGTTGGCCCGCATCTCGGGAATCGGGTCGGTCAGGTCGAGATAGCGCGACAGGCGGTTGTGGGTGTCCCAGGGCGGTGTTTCGAATTCCCAGCGCAGACCCATGTTCACCGTCAGCCGCCGGAACGCCTTCCAGTCGTCCTGCACGTAGCCGGCGTAGTAGTGGACGTTGACGTTTTGGGCTTCGCTGTAGCGCGCCTAGGAGCTGTTGTCGATGGCGCCGAGCAGAAAGGTCGCGTAGGCGTCGCCGTAGCGCCGCGTGTCCGGTCCGATGGCGCCGTCGGCGGTGTAGTTCTGGCTGAAGCTGAAGGAATTTGGGTTCGGAAAGATCACGTTGCTGCGGTGGTAGCGCGCCTCGCCTCCGTACTTGAGATAGTGCGCGCCGCGGGCCTGCGAGAGCCGCGCGTGCCAGCTATATTGATGGGGCTGCTGGAACCACATCGAGCTGCGGCCGAAAGTGCCTTTGCCGGCGATGTTCATATTCGGCAGCATGCGCTTTGGGACGTTGCGGGTGTAGGGCTCGTCCCAGAGCCGCCCGCCCCAGACTTCGAGCAGTTGCTTGCGGGTCGCTTCGGTCCAGGTGGGGTCGTAGTCGTCCTGGAGCGATCCGTAGCTCCCGCGCAGATTCAGAACCGTCGACGGACTCAGGGTGTAAACCGAATCGAGCGCGATGTTGCGCGAATTCATCTGCCCGCCGATGTTGTTGTTGACCGCGATCGAGTCGACGAAGCGGCTCATGTCCAGATTGGTCCGGAAGCGGCTGATGCGGCCGAAGATCTTCCACTTCTCGTTGACGTTCCAGTCGGCGCGATCGGAGAAGTTCCAGTAGCGGTTCATCCAGGAGTAGGTGGTCCGGAAATTCTGGACGCCGGTGATGTCATTACCGGGGTTGTTCGGCTTCCACAAGTACTTGGTCATGAAGACCCGGGCGACGGGGTCGATCATGCTGGCCGGAGTCCGGTCGCCCGGGAACGGCTGCCGCGGCGCGCGGTTGGCGGCTACGTTGAGCACCGTCGTCTGGGGATCGAAAATGGTGCGCTGCGCGCCGTAGATGTTCAGCGACTGCGAGAAGTCGCCCGAGCGCTCCAGATCGGTCGGCATGGTGGCGATGTAATTTCTCGAGTCGCGCGTGTTCCAGCGCTCGAAGGTGGCGAAGTTGAACAGCTTGTTCCGGCGCACGGGCCCGCCCACGCTGAAGCCGTAGATGTGGTTGCGCACCATGTTGGGCGTGCGCGCGATGGCGTTCGAAACCGCGTTGAGTTTGGGATTGCGTCCGAAGTAGTAGGCGGTGCCGTGATATTCATTGGTGCCGGCCTTTATGGAGACGCTCATGATGCCGCCGGCGGAGTGGCCGAACTCGGCGTCCACGCTGCTTTGCTGCACGCTGAATTCCTGCACCGCGTCCATGGGCGGCGCGTAGGAGCCTTTGTTGCCCAACTGGATGGGCGCGCCGTCCAGCAGCAGGTCGTTCTGCCCTCCTCCCGAAGAGGTGGTCGAACCGCCGATGTCCATTTGAGCGGACGAATACATGTAGAACGGGTTGCGTTCGTTGTTGTAACGGTTGACCACCGAGGTGTCCAACAGCGCCAGACTGAATGGATTGCGCGCCAGAATGGGCAGCTCGGCGAGTATTTTGCGGTCGATCGTAGTTTCCACCGTGCTGGTGTTGAACTGCACCGAGACCGGCGCCTCGGTGACGGTGATCTGCTCGGAGACGCCGCTCGGTTTCAACGTGAAATCGACCGTGACGTCGCCCCGGACCTGCACCTGCACGTTTTGCTGGACCACGGCCGCGAAACCGGCTAGTTCGGCGGTGACGGTGTAGGGGCCAGGTTCGACGAAATCGAAGAAGTAGCGGCCGTTCATCTCCGTGGTCTTAGAGACGGTGACGCCGGTGGCGGTGTTGGTGAGCGTGACCTTCGCGCCGGCCACGAGGGCCTGGGTCGAGTCCGTGACCGTTCCCTGAACCTTGGCGCGGTAGTCCTGCGGAAACGCCAGGGAAACGAGACAGAGGGTGAGAATCGCGAGTCGCAGCGGCATGGAATCTATTTCCAATAGCAAATCTTCTGTTTAGGATTATAAACAGAGCTGCCGCCGGAGGGAAGGCCCCGGGATTCGATTAAAGCACTTTAATTCTTCTTTTGGCCCGGGAGCGGGCGAAACAGCAGATCGTGGTAGTCAAAACTGAAGTCGGCGATCGACAACGCCGCGCGGATCCGGAAGTGCTCGACCGCGCCCTGGTGGTTGAGCGTGAAGGTCACCAGCGCGTCCGGGATGGTGGGATCGCGAAACACGGCGCGGAACGTGTCGTAGTGCCAGTGGGCAAGGTCGGCCACCATGGCCGGAGTGCGGGCCATTCGCAGCACCAGCTTGCGGTCTTCAAGCGCGATGCGCGCCGTGCCATACCAGGCATCAGCGTACTCGCCCGCGTAGCGGCCGGGATCGAGCGGCGGGCGCGAGGCGGCGTGGCGCTCCGCCTCCAGTTTGCGTTCTTCGGCGGCCGATTTCTTCAACCGCTCGTCGCGCACGGAGCGGTAGGCGGCGATCCAGTCAGTGGGTTCGTGCTTGAGATAGTGGTCCAGGACGTGATAGACGATGGAGGACAGCGCGCCGCTTTCTTCCTGGTTGGTCAGCACGATGACGCCCAGCCGCTCCTCGGGCGCCATCACCACCGTGGAGAGCATGCCGGTCAAGGCGCCGCCGTGCAAAACCAGCTTGCGCCCGCGATAATCGCGCAAGGACCAGCCGAGTCCATAGGCGGCGAAGTTGGGCTTGGTCTTCTTGAGCGGCTCTGGCGGATCGCTCACGGTTTGCACGGTTTGCGCCGACCACATCTCGCGCGCCGCCGCCGCGCTCCACAGCGTCTTCCCGTCCGCCTTGCCGCCGGCGAGCTGCGCCATCACCCAGCGCGCCATGTCCCGGGCCGACGAACGGATGCCGGCCGCGGCCGCCCAGGTCTCGTCGCGCGAAGGCGCGATGGGCCTGAGCGGAGCGCCCTGAAGCCGCCAGCCGCGCGAGTGCGGCGCGGCGGCGTCCGGGTTGTCATGAAAGCCGGCGGCGCCGATCACCGTATCCCGCATACCGAGCGGCGCGAAAATGCGGCGGCGCACGAAAACGTCCCAGGATTCGCCCGCCGCGGCGGCCACGATCTCTCCCGCCACGACGAACATGAGGTTGTTGTAGGCGTAGCGGGCGCGGAAGCCATGCGCGGGCCGGATGTGCCGCGCCGCGGCCAGGACGTCGCGCCGGGTCGCGTCCGTGTCGGGCCAGAACAAGAGGTCGCCCGCTCCCAGTCCCAACCCACTCCGGTGGCAGAGCGTGTCGC
>CAKZVG010000493.1 GCA_937921835.1 uncultured Bryobacteraceae bacterium
CCGCGCCGCTGGCCGCCACGGCCCGCACGCGGACCTTGCCGCCGCCCGCGCCCGCCTCGGCCACGCCCTCGATGGAAAATTCCTCCGTGCCGCTCAGCCCCAGCGATTCACGGTTCTCGCCGGGCAGGAATTGAAGCGGCAGCACGCCCATGCCGACCAGGTTCGAGCGGTGGATGCGCTCGTAGGTCTCGGCGATGACGGCGCGCACGCCGAGCAAACGCACGCCCTTGGCGGCCCAGTCGCGCGAGGAGCCGGAGCCGTACTCCTTGCCCGCCAGAATCAGCAGCCCCACGCCCTCCCGCTGGTAGCGCATGGCGGCGTCATAGATGAACATCCGCTCGCCCGAAGGGAAGTGCGTCGTCCAGCCGCCTTCGGTGCCCGGCGCAAGCTGGTTGCGCAGGCGGATATTGGCCAGTGTGCCGCGCATCATGACTTCGTGATTGCCGCGGCGCGCGCCGTAGGAGTTGAAGTCGGCCGGCTTCACGCCCAGACTCATGAGATACTTGCCGGCCGGGCTTTCGGCCGGAATCGAACCGGCCGGCGAGATATGATCGGTGGTGATCGAATCGCCCAGCATGGCCAGCACCCGCAGTCCGGCCAGGCCGGCGACGGGCGCCGCGGGGTCCGCCATCTCGTCAAAGTAGGGCGGCAGCTTGATGTAGGTGGAGGCGGGATCCCATTGGAAGCGGTCTCCGCCCGGGACCTTCATCGACTGCCATTGCCGGTCGCCTTCAAACACGGAAGAATACTGGCGCTCGAACATCTCCCTGCGCACGCTGGCGGCGACGGCGGCGGCGACTTCCTCGTCCGGCGGCCAGATATCGCGCAGGAAGACATCGCGGCCTTGCCCGTCCTGGCCGAGCGGCTCGCTGGTGAGGTCGATATCGACGCGGCCGGCGAGCGCATAGGCGACCACCAGCGGGGGCGAGGCAAGATAGTTGGCGCGCACCAGCGGGCTGATGCGGCCCTCGAAGTTGCGGTTGCCGCTGAGCACGGCCGCGACCACGAGCTTTTCGCCGCGCACAGCCTCGGCCACGGGCTCCGGCAAAGGGCCGCTGTTGCCGATGCAGGTCGTGCAACCGTAGCCCACCAGATGGAAATTGAGCGCCTCCAGATACGGCATCAGGCCGGAATCCTCGTAGTAATCGCGCACCACCTTGGAGCCGGGAGCGAGGCTGGTCTTCACCCAGGGCTTGGGCTTCAGGCCCCGCTCGGCGGCCTTCTTGGCGAGCAGCCCGGCGGCCAGCATCACCGACGGGTTCGAGGTGTTGGTGCAGCTCGTGATGGCGGCGATGACCACCGCGCCTTCGCGCAGTTCGGCTGGAGCTCCGTTCAAGGCGACCTGGACCTTGCGCGGCGGCTGGCCGAGGGTGTCGAGGAAGTTGCGCTTCACGGCGGGGAGCGGAATGCGGTCCTGGGGGCGTTTGGGGCCGGCGAGCGACGGGACGACGGCGGAGAGGTCGAGTTCGAGGCGGTCGCTGTATTCGGCCTCGGGCGAATCCGGCGTGCAGAACAGGCCCTGCTCCTTGGTGTAGGCTTCCACCAGAGCGATCAAGGCCGGCGGGCGGTTGGTCATGCGCAGGTAGTCGAGCGTCACGCCGTCGATGGGAAACACGCCGATGGTGGCGCCGTACTCGGGCGACATATTGGCCAGCGTGGCGCGGTCGGCCAGGCTCAGCGCGGCGACGCCCGGGCCGAAGTACTCGACGAACTTGCCCACCACGCCCTTCTTGCGCAGCATCTCGGTGGCGGTGAGGACCAGGTCGGTGGCGGTTGCGCCCTCGGGCAGGCGTCCGGTGAGCTTGAATCCGACCACCTTGGGCAGCAGCATGGAGATGGCCTGGCCGAGCATGCAGGCTTCGGCTTCGATGCCGCCGACACCCCAGCCCACGACTCCCAGTCCGTTGATCATGGTGGTGTGCGAGTCGGTGCCCATGACGGTGTCGGGATAGGCGATGCGCTTGCCGTTCTCTTCGGCGGTGAAGACCACGCTGGCCAGGTACTCGAGGTTGACTTGGTGGCAGATGCCGGTGCCGGGCGGGACCACGCGCAGATTGCGAAAGGCGCTTTGCGCCCAGCGCAACAGAGCGTAGCGCTCGTGATTGCGCTGGTATTCGAGCAGGACGTTGAAGTCGAGAGCATCCTTGGCGCCGAAGCGGTCCACCATGACCGAGTGGTCGATGACCAGGTCGGCGGGAATGAGCGGGTTGGCGCGCGAGGGGTCGGATTCGAGACGCGCCAGCGCGTCCCGCATGGCGGCCAGGTCGACCACCGCCGGGACGCCGGTGAAGTCCTGCATGAGGATGCGCGCGGGGTAGAAGTTGATCTCGCGGGGAGGGGCGGAGGCGTCCCAGCGGGCGGCGTACTCGACATCGGCGGCCTTGACGGTGTGGCCGTCCTCTTTGCGCAACAGGTTCTCGAGCAGGATCTTGATGGAGTACGGGATGCGCGTCAGGTTGAAGCCGCGCTTTTCGAGCGCGGAGAGCCGGAAGATCTCGTAGCCGGCGTCCTGGACGCGCAGGGTTCCAGCGGCGCCGAAAGAGTTAAGAGTGCCCATGGAAATCAGCATACAGCACGCGCTCGCGGGGCGCGCCCGGCGCAATCCAGCGCGGGACGGCGGCGCTTGCGGGCAGGGCGGAGCGGCCGTTCGCGCCGCATCCGGCGTCAGGCCACTATGCTTCCGGGATCTCCCTGCTTGGGCCGATGGACGCCGAAGCCACCGCCGTTGTGGAGGCTCGTTTTGGGCGCGCGGCACGCTCCCCGCGACGGCAAAGGCTTGTCGTGGAGCTTGAGCGAGTTGCCGTCCACGCCGTGTTGGATGGGCACCCCTTGCGGCCCGTCCTTGAGGCCGCTCCCCAACTCGCCGGCAAAAGGCTCCGGCTCGTCTCCGCTCAACGGTATCCTCTTTCCCGGTTGAGATCATGGGGCCGAGCACGGGGTGCAACGGCTCTAGGCGGCTCAGCCCGCAGACCAGACCTCGCAAATCCCGTCCCTGGCCGCAAAACCTCGGGCAGTCCCTTCCCTGCTCGCTTGGCTGGAGGTCAGACACTCCGCGGGCCGCCCCGAGGCGTCCGCCAGCGCCCGCAAGGCTTGCTTTAGCCGCCGGCCTTCGACGGCGCTATCCTGGACAGGGGCGAAGCGAACCCGTTAACCGTTCAGCGTCCAGTTTGGCCGGTACGTGCGCTTCAGATAGTCGTTGGCTTCCTGCGAGTTCGTCACTCGGCCGGCCGCGGGATCGTACTCCAGCCGCTTCCCCACGCGGTGAGCCACCAGCCCGAGCAGCATCTGCTCCATCATGGTGCCGCAGTAATCGAAATCGCAGTGGGTCTTGCTGCTGGTTCCATGGACGACGTTGTCGCTCATCCCCTTGCAGGCGTTGATCCAGTCCGCCTGAAACGCGTCGCGGCTGGTTACCGGCCGGCCGGCCTTTTCGGCCGCGAGCATGGACTCGGCGACCGTATTCGGCAGCCCGAGGGCCGCCGGCAAGCCGTTGGACAGGAACTGGACCACCGGGAAACCACTCGGGCCGGGCTGCGCGTTCGGCAGGGCCGTGAAGCCCGGAGGCAGCGGGGCGGATGCCTGCGCGGCGCGGCGTCCGCCGCCCGCCGCCGCCCGCTGCCGCGCGGCGTCGGCCTGCGTGGGCTGGCCCGTTCCTCCGACCAGTGGCAGTAACTGGTCCTTGCCGCGGCGCTTGTAGTAAGTAAAATCTCCGTCGTCGTGGTTGGGAATGATGATGCGGCTGGTGAAATCGGCGAAGATACTGCCCCGGGTGCCCTCGAAGATCGCTCCGTTACCCACCCTGGAGAGGTCGACGTAACCCTTGGGGGCCTCGGGCTTCAACCCGCCCTGATACCACACCACCGTGACGGGGCCGCGCCAGCGATTGGCCGGATGCTCGAAGCTGGCCTTCAGCTTCACCGGGCAGATGTCGGGATGATACTGGTCGCTGACTTCCTGGTCGACTTCGACGGCCACCGGCGCGCCGGCGTCGATGGCGTTCCAGACCAAATCCATGGTGTGCGCGCCCATGTCGCCCATCTGGCCCACGCCGAAATCGCGGTACATATTCCAGAACAGGCAGTTCAGACCCGAGGACCCGCCGAAGTACTGCGGGCTGTAGGGGCGATAGGGGGAAGGGCCGATCCACTGTTCGTAGTGCAGCGAGGCGGGCGGCATGCCTTCCGCCGCCGGATAGCCGGGGCGCGGAAGCTGCCGGCTGTCCCAGCTATGAACCGTCTTCAACTCGCCGATCGCGCCGTCCAGAATGAGTTCGCGAATGCGCTCGAAATTGGGATAGGCGTGGCGCTGCGTGCCGTGCTGGGTAGCGAGTTTGGCTTTCCGCTTGAGATAGTTGGCCCGCACCACCCGCACCTCCTCGACGGAAATCCCCAGCGGCTTCTCACAGAAGACATGCATGTCGCGGTTCAGCGCCCAGTTGGCGATGAAGGCGTGATGGTGATCGGCGGTGCAGATGATGACCGCCTCGATATCCTTCTGATCGAGGCACCGGCGCCAGTCCCAGTAGGTCTTGGCCTTGGGGA
>CAKZVG010000494.1 GCA_937921835.1 uncultured Bryobacteraceae bacterium
CTGCTGATCGTGGCTTCGCAGTCGGGCGGCGGCGCCGAGGCGGTCCGGCTGATGAACGGGTTGCCTGACGGCTGCCCGTGCATCGGCGTGACCAACTCGCCCGGCTCCCCGCTGGCGCTGCGCGCCGGTTGGGTCGTGGAGATCCACGCCGGCAGCGAGTCCTCCGTTTCCTGCAAAACCTACATCAATACGCTGGCCGCCCTGGACTGGCTCGGCGGCGCGCTTCTCGGCCATCCCCCCGGCCCCTGGCCGGCATTGTGGCGGGAGGCCGAAGTCTGGATGCGCGGTTACCTCGCGGCGTGGCGCGAGCACGTGGAGGATGCCGCGCGCGAAGCGGACGGCGCCGCCTTCATGACCATCTGCGGCCGGGGCGCCTCGCTCGCCTCGGCCGGCACGGGCGCGCTCATCCTGAACGAGGCGGCGCGCCTCCCCGCTGCGGCGCTGAGCGCGGCGGCCTTCCGCCACGGCCCCATTGAGGCCGCCGGCCCGCACGCCCTCACCGTCATCCTCGAGGGCGGACCCGCCTTCCGCGAGCGCCATCTGCGCCTGGCGGCGGACATCGGACGCGCCGAAGGCCGCAGCCTACTGATCTCCTCCGCCTCCGTCCGGCCCGCTTTCCGCACGCCCGCCTGGCCCGGCTATCCCGGAGCCGCCGCCGAGATCCTGCCGCTTCAGATGATGACGCTCGCCTGCGCCGCGTTGCGCGGCTTCGAGCCGGGGCGCTTCCGCCACGCCTCCAAAGTCACCGCCGTCGAGTAAAGCCTCCGCTCATCGCGGATGGCTTAGCCGTTGGACGATTTCCACGAAGCCGTGCTTTTCGACGAAGCGGAAGTAACCCAGGAAGTCGAAGTCCGTCTCGCCCAGTTCGTACTGGGTGAGCCGGATCACCTCGCTCAGCGTGCGGCGTCCATCACACCACCACAGGGCGATAACGGCCGGACCCTGAAACATCGCCGCTGGATAGCCTTCGCGCTGTTCGGGCGGGATGGTGTCGAGCGGAATCGTGCCGAAACGTTTACGCCGGACAATGATGCGGTCCGCTTCGTCTGGCACCGGCCGGGAGCGGTCCGCGCCGCCGCCGAGGCTCCTGGCATGGAACTCCCCCGCGCGCGCCAAGGCCCGCCGGTGTTCGTCCACGGCGGCGCGCAGCGCGGGGATGGCCGGTGCTCCCGCGAGGCTAAGCACGGAGTTCACTGCCGCTTGCCCCCGCCCGGCGAAAAAGCGGATCCGGCCGGGCGCGGCCGCGCGCGCTGCCGCCGGCTGCTGCCAGGCTTCGAGAGCAGCATGGGCCAGCAGTTCGTGTCCCCGGGCCGAGGCGGCGGCGGCCATCATCTGATATTCCGGCTCATCCGCGGCGGCGATGCTGTAGACGAAGGCGGCGGCGATGACGGTCATGTCCTGCAATGAGCGCGGGTCCACGGCATCGGGCGTATCTTCGCTGTTGTGGTGGGTATGCACGCCTGAGCCGCTGTAGGGGAAGATGACAGGCACGCCGATCATCGGGTCGCCAAGATAATTGTCGGTTCCGCTGACGAAGGGACGCCAGCGCCACTTGCGCCCGCGCGCATGACGCGCAAAGTACTGCCCGGCGACTGCCGTAATCCAGGAGTCGGCAAAGGAAGCCGCCACAAGCGGGTTCACATAGAACGTGTATTCGGTGTTCGCAAAGTCATAATTGCCCGCAGGGGTGTCCAGACACAGCGCCGCCACGGTGCGGTGCATCCGCTCCGGGTAGCGTGCGATGTAGCTGAGTGAGCCAAACATCTCCGGCATGGCCAGCATGCGGATGGAGCGGCGGGGGGCCGGCAGCCGGCCGGAACTGATCAGCCGTTCCAACAGCGCCATCGCCTCGGTCATCATGGCGACCCCGGTGGCGTTGTCCTGCGCTCCCGGTTCGCTGGTGTGGCCGAGCATCAACACCTCCTGGCCGGGAGAAGAGCCGGTAATCAGGCCCGTGACCGCGTAAAGCTCGCCCGCGTAGTGGCGGGTGAGCGAGCGAGCGCGCAACACCACGCGTTCGCCGGCGGCGAGTCTCGCGCGAAGCAGTCCCGAGGCGGCAGGCGTGATGGAAAAGCAAGGCAGCGGCGTGCTTGCCGCCGTGAAAGCCCACGAGAAGTCACCCCAAGCGGCAATCCAGTGATGGCTGTCGCGCAGCGAGGGATTCTCGTTGAAGGTGTTGACCGCACCCGCGGAGCCCGCCTGAACAAGCGCCCATTTGAGGCTGGAAACATCGCGTGCCGTGAGCACGAACTTTCCGCGATAGCGGCTGGGCGGCAAGCCGTCGTGCCATTCCACCAGTTCGGCTTCGAGGCCCCCGGGCGGGGTTGGGCCGCTCCAATTGCACAGCGATTGCGGTGTCTGGCGGTAGTCGGCCAACATGCGCTGTGCGGGCGAAACGTTGGGGGAAACGATCTCCAGCGTCGCGTCCTCCGCGTCCCACGCGAGGGGCATGGTCCAAAAGCCCGCCTGTGTGCGGCCATTAGCGGGAAAAGTCAGCAGTTCGACGTTGTGGAGGCCCGCGCCGGTCAATTGCTTTTGCAAGTACTCCGCCGTAGCGCGGAATCGCGGAGTGGTAAACCAGCGGTCATTCGCGTGGATCTCATTCACGCGTGCGAGGGTTTCGCCCGCGCGAAATTCAGCCCGCACAAGGTCGATGACTTCACTAAGTGGTCTCTGAGCTGGGGTGAGTCCCGCAGCGAGCACGGACAGAAAAACGAATCGGGCAGAAGATCGCATCGTGGATGGCCTGTTGCCGCGCATGATACATGAAACCGGCGGCTCGGCTGGGCGGCCGTGCCGCCGGTTCCGCGGGTTACGCCAGCTCAGAATTCGTACCGGAGTCCGAACTGAATCTGCCGGGGAGTGGATCGCGCGTAGGAGAATCGCCCGAACGAACCGGGGGAGTCGAGACTCAATGACGGCGCCCCGAAGTACACGGAGTTGGTGAGATTCAGCACCTCGGTGCGGAACTGAACGCTGTGCGATTCGTTGAACGGCATAATGAAACGCTTGGCGAGGCTGAAATCAGTGTTCATGTACTTGTCGCCGCGCAACCCGTTGCGCTGGCCGGTTTGGCCCGGAATCGTGTAGTCGTAGGCCGCGCGGGCGGCGGCCGGGTCGGGGAACATATTGGGCCCGCTTGGGCCGGAGATCGCCGGAGCGTTGCGCGTGGTCTGCGTGGGCGGCACCACGCCGACGGGGGTTGCATAGGTAGGAACGTTGTAATTCGTCGGGTAGAAGCCGTTGTTGACCGTGTAAGGCAGCCCGGTGCTGAAGAAGTAGATTCCGGCCACCTGCCAGCCGCCGACGAAAGCATCCACGAGGCGGTTGACGTTGCCTAGGATCCGCTCGCCTCGTCCGAAGGGCAGGACATACACCCAGTTGGCGTTGATCATGTGCCGGGCATCGTAATTTGAGACGGCGCGCATCTGGCGCGGCTCCCAGGAGTTGATGACCAGCGTGGCGCCATAGACCAGATCGGCGCGCTCGGGCCGGCTGGTCAGATCGATCGACTTCGACCAGGTGTAGTTGAAGTCGGCGGTGGCGCGGGCTCCCATGCGCTTGCGCAAGGTCCACTGCATGCCGTGATAGTTGCCGTTGCCCACGTTTTCCCACATGCCGAGCGCATAGTATTGCGGGTGGAAAAACGTATAACGGCCATACTTGCTGCATACGGGCGAGCAGAACACGTCGAGCGGGAAAATGCCCATCCAGCGCGCCGGCGCGCGGC
>CAKZVG010000495.1 GCA_937921835.1 uncultured Bryobacteraceae bacterium
TTCGGCGCGCGCACGCCGCTTGACAGGGTCACCGAGCGCAGCTACGGACCGTCCAAGGCGCCGGTCATCGAAGCCAAGGGCGAAAAGGGACCGGCCGACACCGCCTGGCACACGCGCAATTTCCTCGACTGCATCAAGACCCGCGCCAAGTGCAACTGCGACATCCTCACCGGGCACATCTCCACCTCGAACACGATTATCGGCAACATCGCGCACAAGACGAAGAGCTATCTCGAGTGGGACGGCAGGACCGAAAAGTTCACCAACAACCCCGCGGCGAACAAGCTGCTGCATTACGACTACCGGCCGCCGTACAAACTGCCGTAGCCGCCGCTCCCACGCCGCCGCGGCTCAACCCGCCGAGGCCTCCGGGCCGCCCGCCTCAGCGCCCTGTTCGAGCGGGATTTCGCACTCGCAGCAGTCGCTGCACCGCCCGCAGCGGGCGCAAAGGTGGTTCGGGCAGGCATCCTTGGTGCAATAGCCGCAGATGTCTTCGGAAGGCTCGCCGCAGATGCTGCACGTGAATCGCGGTTCCATCACTTCTGAGTCTCCTTGGGCGCGGGCCTTGGCGCCGGACGGGAATGGGCGGGTGGCCGCATCAGCAGTTGGCGGCAGCGTTGCGCCTCCCTGTCCATGGCGGTCAACTCCTCCTCCTTGGCCGCGGCGAGGTCGGTCAGGTACTGCCGCAGCTTGTCGCGATTCGCGGCGTTCTCGCCCATCACCGCGGTCAGCAGTTGCGCCACGGCCGGATTCTGGTACCGCCGCACTCCGCCGGCCAGCGAGAGCAGCATGGATTCGAGCGCCTGCACGCGGAAGTGGACTTCCAGCACGGCGGGGAGCTTATCCGGCTTTTCCGAGAGAATCTCCACCGAGCGGAGCGTATACTCGACTTCGTTGCGCGCCGCTTTCCACTGATCGGTGAAAGCCGCCGCGCCTTCGGCCGGCCAGCTCGCGGGATTCACCTGGTCGAGTATGGGCTTGAGCCGCCGCACTTCCGTGGAGAACTCCTCCAGGAACTTCCGGATCTCCCAAACAGGCGGCAGTCCCCCGCTCTGCGCGGCGGCCATGGCGGGCAACAGCGCCGCCGCGAGTGCCCCAGCGAACCGTGTTCTCACTGACATCCTCACCTGTAGTTTCGCATGGAGACGGCGAGGCCTTCCCGGATCTCAGGGCGTGCGCGCCTCCCACTCCGGCGGAAAACCGCCGTCCGGCTTCCGCCTGCCGGGCGCGATTGCGGTATGCTCACATTGGAATTGGCCGGCGCCCGGGCCGCGGCGGCAAGAGCCGGAATGCCGGAGCCGGCGCAAGGAGGATTCTTTACCCATGAACCGGCGCGCGTTCCTGAAGACACCGGCGGCCGCGGCGGCGTTCCCCTACGTCGCCCGCTCTAGCGTTCTCGGCGCGAACGACCGCATCCACTTCGGATTCATCGGCGTGGGGAACCGCGCCAAATGGCTCATCCGGCACGAGGACTTCGGCGCGGCGCGCATTACGGCGGTGGCCGACGCCTGGCTGCCCCGTTGTGAGGAAGCCGCCCAGCTCCACCCCGGCGGGGCCCAGTGGGGCAAGTACCACGACTACCGGCGCATGTTCGAGAAAGAGAAACTCGACGCGGTGTTTGTCGAGACCACCACCCACGCCCGGGTCTTGGTTGCGATTCACTGCCTCCAGGCGGGCCTCGACGTCTACGCCGAAAAGCCGCTCACCCTCACCGTCGAGGAGGGCCAGGTGCTGCGCGCCGCGGTGCGCCGCTACCAGCGCGTGCTCCAGACCGGCACCCAGCAGCGCTCCATGCCCATCAATATCCATGCGAGCAAGCTGGTCGAAAGCGGCAAAATCGGCCGGATCGAGAAGGTGATCGTCTGCAACTTCATCGGGCCGGAGCGCTGGACGCCGCAGCCCGCGCAGCCCATGCCGGAGGGCCTGAACTGGGACCAGTGGTGCAACCAGACCGAGCTCCGTCCCTATCACACCCTCCTGCACAAGGGCTGGGCCCGCTGGTGGGATTACGACGGCGGCGGGCTTTCCTGGGGCGTCTCCGGCTGGGGCACGCACTCGCTCGACCAGGTGCAGGCTGCGCTCGGAACCTCGCGCACCGGTCCGGTGGAGATCATCCCCGAAGAGCCCGGTCCGAAGTGCAAGGTCACGCTGCGCTACGCCAGCGGGACGCTGGTCAAGCTCGAACAGGAAATCATCAAGGACCACCAGCAGCTCGGCGCCATCTTCGAGGGCACCAAAGGACGGATTCAGATCCTGCGCGGCGACTTCATCGCCGATCCGCCGGAGCTCAAGAAGGGCGCGCCGGACGTGATCAAGGAAGGTCCGGGCGAGAACGTCTACCACATCCGCAATTTCTTCGAGTGCGTCAAGTCGCGCAAACAGCCCAACGCGGACGTCGAGATCGGTCACCGCTCGAATACGGTCTGCCACCTGGTCAACATCTGCCGCGACGTGGGGCGCAAATTGCGCTGGGATCCCAAAGCCGAGAAGTTCATCGGCGACGATGAGGCCAACAGCATGCTGGCGAGGAAGCGCCGGGAAGGCTACGAACTGCCGGCGATCGCGTGATGCCGCGCGCGGCCGCCGCCACGCGGAGGACGCCATGGAGCACCGCCGGATCCTCTCCGCCGCGGGAGCTTTCGCCGCGGCCGGCGGCGCGAGTCGCATGTACCCTACCTTCTCCCGCGGCGCGGCATACGCAGGTCTCGCGGTGGCGGGCAACAACTCTCTGAGCGCGGGGCTCGAAGCGGTCCGCGAATGGGGGAACCTGACATGATCGCATTGGCGTTGCTGGCGCTCGCCGCCCAGGTTCACACGGATTTCGAAGCCGGGAATCTGGGTGGCGCGGAGTGGGTGTCCAAGGATCACCTGCGGGTCGCCGTGGCGGGCGAGTCCGACCAGGACCGGCGCAACCGGCAGCCGAGCTGGTTCTACTTTCGCCTCGAAGACGTGGCCGGGCGCGGCCTGGTCATCGACATCACCGGCCTCGCGGGCGAGTACAATTACCGCCGGCACGACGGCTCCGGCATGCGCAACATGAAGCCGGTCTACAGCTACGACAACCGGAACTGGGTTCACCTCGATGACGCCGAGTGGCTGGCGGGCGAGAGCGCCATTCGCCTGCGCCTGAAGCCGTCGCGGAACACGGTGTGGATCGCGCGCCAGCCGCCCTACACCAACGCGCATCTGGAACGGCTGCTCGCGGAGGTGCGCAAGAGCGGTTTCGTGCGGGAGGAGACGATCGGGAAGACGCCGCAGGGGCGCCCCATGCGGCTGCTGACGGTGACCAACCCGGCCGCGGCGGAGGCCGGGAAGAAGGTGCTCTGGCTGATGGTCCGGCAGCATTCCTGGGAGTCCGGCACGTCGTGGGTGGCCGAGGGCCTGCTGCGGTTCCTGGTCTCCGGCGATGGCGCGGCGCGGCGCATCCGCCAGGCCGCGGTGTTCAAGATCCTGCCCATGTGCGATCCCGACGGCGTGGCGCGCGGCGGGGTGCGCTTCAACCAGTGGGGCTACGACCTCAACCGCAACTGGGACGCGGTGGATCCGGAGCGGATGCCGGAGATCCACGCGCAGCGTGAGGCGATCCTCGGCTGGGTGGATTCCGGGCGCCGGATCGATCTGTTCGTAACGTTGCACAACACCGAATCAGCCGACTTCATCGAGGGGCCACTGACCGCCGGCGGGCCGGCAATGAAAGCGCTGGGCGAACGCTTCTGGAAGCTGCTGGTGGACCACACCAGCTTCTACTCGCCTGCGGGCGCGCGCGACGGCCGCGCCTCCACCACGCCCGGAATGAAGGGACGCATGTCGGTGAACCAGGGGCTGTTCCACGACCGCAAGATCCCCGCGTTTCTGATGGAACTGATGGTGGACCGGAACCCGAAGCTCGGCCGCTGCCCCACGGTCGCCGACCGCCTGGAGTTCGGCGCGGGACTGGCGCGCGCCATGGCCGCGGCCGCCGGAGCGGAGTAACTTCTGTCAGCGCGGCGTGCTGGTGAGTCACTTCACGCCGCGGGCGCGGCCGGCCTGAAGCTACCGGTTGTACTTGGGCGCGGCGCCGCGCAGCATGGCCCAGACCTCGTCGCAGGCGGCGAGCGTGGCGGCGTCCAGAGGCCCCTGTGTGGCGGCGTCCAGGTTCTCTTCGAGCTGTCCGGCGCGGGAAGCTCCCAGGATGATCGAGTCCGAGCAGGTGTGGTGCAGCAGCCAGTTGAGCGCCAGGCTGACGAGGGAGCGGCCGGCGGACTCCGCCGCCCGCCTGAGACGCTCGACCGCCTCGAAGTTGCGGCTGTTCCAGTAGCGGTCGAGATAGGTCCGGTTTCCGTCGAAGCGCGTTCCCGCCGCCGGCGTGGCGGGCTGCTGCTTGCCCGTGAGCAGACCGCCGGCAAGCGGGTTGTAAGCCACGATCGAGACGCCCAACTCGCGGGCCATGGGGACGTACTCGTCCTCCAGCCGCCGCGCGATCAGGTTGTACATCTGCTGCGCGATGCGCACGGCAGGGAGGCCGTTGCTCGCGGCCAGCCAGAGCATCCGGACGGTCTGCCAGCTTGCGTAGTTGGACGCCGCCACATGGCGGACTTTGCCCTGGCGCACCAGGCGGTCCATGGCTTCGAGGGACTCCTCGATGGGTGTGCCGTAATCCGGTAAGTGAAGATAGTAAATATCGAGATAGTCGGTCTGTAGGCGGCTTAGTGTATCTTCGGCGGCCTTCAGAATCAGGGCGCGTGTAAGTCCGGCGGGGTGATCGCCCACCGTCATTCCAACTTTGCTCGCCAGCACAACGTCCTTGCGGCGCGCGCCCAGCACGCGCCCGGTAATCCGCTCGGACTCGCCGCCGCTGTAGACGTTGGCGGTATCAAAAAAGTTCACCCCGGCGTCGAGACTCACCGCCACCATGCGGGCGGCGGCAACTTCGTCCGTCTGTCCTCCGAACGTCATCGTGCCGAGACAAAGCCGGGACACTTCCAGGCTGGTTCCGCTCAGGACGCGTGTTTCCACTCCCCGTTACTTCTTGAGATCGAAGATCCGGCCGGCCGCCATGAACCCGCCGCCGGCGTTGAGCGTGAGGCCGCTGACGAAGACGGCTTCCTCCGAAGCGAGGAACACGGCGGCGGAAGCGATGTCCTCGCACTCGGCGTGGCGGCGCATGGGAATCGGATTGCAGTAGGCCGGGCCGGTGACGTCCACTTCGAGCGCGAGCGCCCGTCCTCCGGCGTCCGCCATCTCCGCCGCCGTGTTCGCGGCGCTTTCCCCGCGATGGCGACGGCCGCCGCCGCGTCTTCCCGCGCGAAACGCAGCACGATGGCGCGCCCAATGCCGCGTTCCGCGCTGGTCACAACCGCCACTTTGCCCGCCAGTCTCATTTCGTGTCCCCCACCTCGAAGGTCACCTTGCGCGCCGAGAAACTGTCGTCGCCCGAGAAGACCAGCCAGGCGGTGCGGCCGTCCGCGCTCATCCATTTCGCCGGCAGCCCGCAGTTCTCGCCCGGGCCGGTATCCCAGCGGTTGGTAAAGAACACGGTCGTCCAGGGTCCCCACGGTTCCGGTGCGTCATAGATGCCGAAGCCTCCTTCGAAGCGCGGATCGGGCCCGGGCAGGATCTGGCACCAGAGATAGCGCTTCAAGCCGGCGTTGTAGCTGATCTGCGAGCGGTAGGCGCCGCCGGGGAAGGTGAACACCGCGCCGCGGCGGGCGATGTCGGAGGTCCAGCGGGCAGCGCCGCCCGCCAGTCCCTCGAAGAACTCGTACGCGGCGCGTTCGCGCAGGCGGTCCTTGGGCGCGCGCGCCATGACGAAGCGGTCCGCCGCCTGGTAGGCGCTATCGTGATCGTGCGAGACGACGTAGACGTAATTGTCGCGGGCGCCCGAGTAGTTCCGGCCGAAGTTCAGAAACGCCGGGTGGCCGAAGCTGGTCTCGAACTTCCACGGCGTTGCCTGCCAGGTTTTGGCGCGATCCGCCGACCATCGCAGGCGGGCGTTGCCGGCGTTCCGCACCCACATGTAGAGCACCCCTTCCACCATCAACATGCCGGAGGCCTTCTCTCCATGCGCCCCGGCGCCGGTGTTCTCGGCGGCGGGCGAGCGGATGTTCACGCCCTGAAAGGATTCCGGCGGCCCGAGCACCTTGGCGAAGCCGAGACCGAGTTTCTTTTCCACCTTGGGGACGAAACCGGTGCCGTCGCCGTAGGCGGTGTACTGCGCACCGTCGTCACCCCAGGTCATGGGCCAGTTGTCGCTGTCCTGGGCGGCGCGGACGATGGAGCCGGCGGGCGCCCAGACGGCGCGGGCAATGACCGGGCTCGGCGGATAGGGAGGCTGGAAGCCACCCTTTTCCTTGTCCACAAGCGCCTCCATCAGGGGGTTGAAGAGATGCTTCTCGATGGCGGCCCAAAAACCTTCCGGTTCACCCTTGCGAGCCAGCGCGCCGCCCTGGCGGACCACGATCAGATTCAGGCTCGGCGCCACCAGAAGAACCTGATTGCCCGCACCCGCGCCCGCGAAGGCGTCCCGCGGAACCTTGCTCAAAACGCCGTCGTCGTTCACCCACCAGCCCAGCCCCGAACCGGGCGAGGGCGCTCGTTCCCGCCGTTCCGGACGGGGTGTTCCGGCGTAGGCCAGCACCCGCTCCACCATCCCGGGCCTGAGAAGCGCGCGGAACGCGGCGCGGCCGCGGTGCAACATGAGTTCGCCCACGCGCGCGATCGCGCGCGCGGTATAGCTGCCGCCGCCCCAGTTGGCATAAAGCAGAAGACCGTCCACTTCGTACGCGCGCCCATAGCCGATGGACCACTCGGCTTCGGGCACGCCGAGCGGATCCATGATGCGTTGCTTGAGCAGCGAGCGGATGTCGCTTTGCGGCGCGCCCTTGAGGCTGGCGGTGACGGCGTAAGCCAGCGCCGCCATGGCGGGGTTGCTGTAGGCGTAGCGCGCGCCGGGTTCAAAGACCAGCGGCGCCTGGTGGATGGCGATCGAGAAGGGGTCGGGGTCGCGGCGCCAGAACGCACCTTTCCAGCCCGGGAGTTCATGGTGCGGGATCCCGTTTTCCTCGGCGTCTTCCATGCCCGAGGAGTGCGTCGCCAGGTGCCGGATGGTGATGCGGGATTTGCGCGGATCGCTCCTCCAGGCGGGGATATACTTCGCGGCGGGGTCGTCAAAGCCGATGCGGCCGTCGTTGGCCGCCACCAGCAGCGACATCCCTCCGACGATCGCTTTGGCCAGGGAGGCCGTGTAGTGCGGCTTGGCCGGACCCGCGTCCGCCGCGTACCATTCGCAGACGATGCGCCCGTTGCGAATCACGAGCAGGTTCCTGGTGCCCCGGCCGGCCAGTTGGCGCCGGGCCGCCTCCAGACGCGCGGGGTCGAAGCCCTGGCTTTCGGGCGAAGCGGCGGGCCACGGCTGCGCGGCCAGCGCGGCAGCCAACAGGAGACCGGCGGCCAACCGGCCGGGGAAGTGTGAGGTCGGCATAGGGGTGGGCGAAAGCGTTTTCAGCTTAAGC
>CAKZVG010000496.1 GCA_937921835.1 uncultured Bryobacteraceae bacterium
CGGATCCGCCTGGAGCAATTGTGCTGCTAACTCGCGCGCCGCTTCCCAGTCGCCCGCGCCACGCAAGGAGCGCGCCAGCCCGCCCAGCAGCCGCGGATCCGTCGGAGCCAGCACGAGCGCTTCCCGCCACATCCGGACCGCCGCCGCGTAGCGCCCCAGGGCATCGAGAGTCTCCGCCTTGCGCTCCAGCAACTCGGGCGAGAGCGGAAGTTCGTCCATGCGCGCGAAGGCGATCGCGGCCAGCCGCCGGTAGGCGAGCGCGCGCCAGTACAGCCCGGCCGGCGCGCGCCCGGACTTCGAAGCTTCCACCAACTGCCAGTAACGCTGGGCGCGGAATTCGCATTCGAGCGTGTCCTTCGAACAATCGGGCGAAGGGAGCGCCGCCTCGCGCTTTTCCTCGGCGGCGGCCCATTCTTCCCTGCCGGCCTCGAGGTAGATCTCCGCCATGGCCGCGTGCACCCCGCGCAGATCCGGGTCGAGCGTCAGCGCGTGACGGTAGAGCGCCAGCGCCGCCGCATCCTTTCCCTGGCCGCTGCGTTCCTGGGCGCGCAGCACGAACCACCACGCCGAGCCCGGCGCGGTTTCTTCCAGCTCGGCGGCGGCGCGGCGCGCCAGTTCCAGGTAGCACAAACCGAGCGCCTGCCAGGCGCGGGGGTTGGCGGCCTCGTGCCCGGCCCACTCATAGAAGCGGCGTGCGGCGTCCTCGTAGCGCGCCAGCGAGAACAGCGCCTCGGCCAGTTCCGGCAGCGCGGCGCGGTTGTGCGGATCGAGTTCCAGAACCTTCTCAAACGCCGCGACGGCCTCGCCCGCCTGCTTCAGTTCGCGCGACGAGATGCCGAGCAGCAGCCACGCCGCCGCGGCGCCGGGATTCGCCTTCACCACCGCGCGGAACTGCCCGGCCGCTTCGCCGTGCTTGCCCTGCGATTGTTGCGCGATGCCCAGGCTCAGCAGCAGCCCCGCGTTGGCCGGTTCGGCGTGAACCAGTTCGGCGTACAGCTTCTCCGCCTCGGCGAACCGCTCCTCGGCCATCGCGTGCGCGGCTTGCGCGGACTTCTCCTCGCGGGTTGGCTGCGCAGCCGCGGCCGCGGCCACGAGCAGCGCCAGCGCCCCGGCCTGCCGTGCTCCGCCAGGCATACCGGTATAATGACCTCTTCGCTATCCAAGTTAGCGCAGTCCGCGGAAGTTCCGGAACCGGGAGAACTCTTGCAGCTTACGGCGCTCGACTGGGCGGTGGTCGCCCTCTACTTTCTGTTCAACATCGCGATCGGCTTCTACTACAAGGCCCGCGCGGGGAAGAGCACCAGCGAGTTCTTCCTCTCCGGACGCAACGTGCCGTGGTGGCTCGCGGGCACCTCCATGGTCGCGACGACCTTCGCGGCGGACACTCCGCTGGCCGTGACCGGCATGGTGGCGCGCAACGGCATCGCCGGCAACTGGCTATGGTGGAACTTCGTCTTCAGCGGCATGCTGACGGTGTTCTTCTTCGCACGCCTGTGGCGGCGTTCGGGCGTGATGACCGACATCGAATTCGCCGAGATCCGCTACTCGGGCCGCCCGGCGGCCTTTCTGCGCGGCTTTCGCGCGCTCTATCTCGCGATTCCCATCAACTGCATCGTTCTGGGGTGGGTGAACCTGGCGATGGTGAAGATCCTGACGCTGATTCTCGGCGTGGACAAGCTCACCGCGCTGGCCATCGTGATGGGCATGATCGCGCTGACTTCCTTCATCTCCACCATCGCCGGCTTGTGGGGCGTGCTGGTGACGGACCTGTTCCAGTTCGTAGTCAAGATGGGCATGGTGATCGTGCTGGCGGCGGCCGCCGTGCACGCCGTGGGCGGCGTCGGCGCCATGAAGAGCAGCCTGGAGGCGAGCGGAAAGGGCTGGACGCTGGACTTCACCCCATCCCTGGATTCGCCCTGGATGCCGGCCCTTACCTTTTTCGTCTACATCGCCGTGGTGTGGTGGTCGACGTGGTATCCGGGCGCGGAACCGGGCGGCGGCGGCTACGTCGCGCAGCGCATGTTTTGCGCCCGCGATGAACGCCATTCCCTGCTGGCGACGCTGTGGTTCAACGTGGCGCACTACGCCGTAAGGCCCTGGCCGTGGATCCTGGTGGGGCTGGCCTCGGTCGTCCTCTATCCGGACTTGGCCGATCCGGAAACCGGCTACATCCTGGTCATGATCGGCCACCTTCCCCCCTCGCTGCGCGGCCTGATGGTGGCTGCCTTCGCCGCCGCCTACATGTCCACCATCGCCACTCAGCTCAACTGGGGCGCCAGCTACCTGGTGAACGATTTCTACCGGCGCTTCCTGCGCCCCGGCGCCGGCGAGCGCGAGTCCGTGCGGGTGTCGAAAGCGGCCACCGTGCTGCTGACCGTGATCTCGGCCGTGGTCACCTTCCACATGGAGTCCATCACCGGCGCGTGGAAGTTGCTGATCGCCACCGGCGCGGGCACCGGCGGCGTCCTGCTGCTGCGCTGGTACTGGTGGCGCATCAACGCCTGGAGCGAGGTATCGTCGATGGTCTCCGCTTTCGCCGTATCGGTGGCGCTGCAAACCGCCTTCAACTTCGACAGCGCGCGGCCGGAGGAGTTCGCCTGGCTGATGCTGATCACCGTGGGAATCACCACCGCGGTGTGGCTGGCGGTGACGTTTCTGACGCCGCCCGAGCGCCCCGAAGTGCTGGCCGGCTTCTACCGCCGGACCCGACCCTCCTTTGGCTGGGGACCGGTGGCGCGAAGCGCGCCCGACGTGCGCCCCGCCGGCGGCGCGCTCTCGGACCTGCTCGACTGGGCCTGTGGCTGCGTGTTGATTTATGGCACGCTTTTCGGAACCGGAAAATTGCTGCTCCAGGAGTACGCCGCCGGTTCGGCGATGCTGGCGGTTGGCCTGGCCGCGGCGGGCGTGATCTACTGGGATCTGTCGCGCCGCGGATGGCGCACGGTAGTGGACTGATGAGCTTTCGGCATACACGAAGCCGGCGCGCCGCGTTCCTGCTGGCGATCGCAGCCGCCGCGCCCCTGCTGGCAGGTCCGAAGGAGTTCGGACTGGCCGAGTTGAACCGCGCCCTCGCCGCGCGCAAGCTGCCGCCGCAACAGGCGCGCTTCCGCACCGAGTTCTCGGCCGGCGGCGCGGAGACCTTCCGCGTGCAGCCGGGATTGATTTCCGGCGGCGACCTGCGCGGGCTGATGTACGGTCTGCTCGAAGCCGCCGAACAGATCCGCGAAAAGGGCCGCGTGACGCTGACGCACGGCGCGCCCGCCACTCCTGTGCGCGGCATCCGGGTGTTCCTCCACAACCAGGATCTGGAGCGCGACTGGTATTATTCGCGCGAGTACTGGACGGAGTTCTTCGCGATGCTGGCGCGCAACCGCTTCAACCGCTTCAACCTGGTCTTCGCGCACCAGACCGCCTACCTTGCCCCACCCTACCCGTTCTGGTTCGAACTGCCCGAGTTTCCACAGGTTCGAGTTCCCGGCCTCTCTCCCGAACAGCGGCAGCGCAATCTCGACATGCTGCGCTTCATCTCCCAGACCGCCGCCGAGCATGCCGTCGACTTCACTCTCGGCATCTGGCAGCACGACGTCCAGGCGCGGCAGAAGCCGGCCGTCGAGGGGCTTACGCCCGCCAACATCGGCCCCTACAGCTACGCCGCGCTGAAGCGCGTACTGGCCGAATGCCCGGCCATCCGCAGCGTGCAGATGCGCACCAACATCGAGTCGGGCATCCCGCCCGAGCGGCAGGTGGCTTTCTACCGCGACTGGGTCTGGCGCGCCATCCGCGAAGCCGGCCGGCTGGTGACGCTCGACCTGCGCGGCTGGGTGATGCAGCCGGAGATGCTGGACTCCGCCATCCGCTCCGGCGTGCCGCTGCGGCTTTCCGCGAAGTACTGGTGCGAGGACCTCGGCCGCCCCTATCCGCCCGCCGAAACCTGGCCGAATTACAGCTACCTGAACTTCCTGGAACGGCCGGACGGAAAGACGCGGCCCTACGAGTTCCTCTTCGAGTTGTGGGGGCTCGGATCGCACCGGCTGCTTCTCTGGGGCGACCCGGATTATGTGCGGCGCGCCGTGCCCACCTTCCGGATGTCGGACACCGCGGGCTTCGAGATCGATCCGCCGCTGGCGCAGAAAGGCTACGGCAACCGGCCCGGCACGTGGGGCGTATTCACCTCCGCGCATACGGAACGGGTCTTCTGGCGTCACGAGTTCGAGCGTTACTGGCTGTTCTACATGCTGTGGGGGCGCTTGAGCTACGACCCGAAGACCCCCGACGCGGTGTGGCTGGCGGAGTTGCGCCGCCGCTTCGGCGCCGCCGCGCCGGATGTGCTGGAGGCCTACCGCCACTCCAGCCGGGTGCTGAACGAGATCGTCGCCGCGCATCTGGCCGACCCCAACATGTACGTCTGGCCCGAGATCAACCCCGGCGGGCTGATCGACGCCTATCGCGAGGTCCGCCCGAGCGACTTCCGCCTGATCGCGGCCATCCCCGAAGCGGTGCGCAACCGCCTGGAGAGGATCGCCTCGGCGAAACAAACGCCGCTCGACACCGCCGCGCGGCTGCACGAGATCGCGCTGGCCGCGGAGCGGGCCATCGCCCGGGCGAGGGAGAAACTGGGCGGATCGCACCGCGAGTGGATGGGGACGGAACCCGACTTCGAGGTGCTGGCGGCGCTGG
>CAKZVG010000497.1 GCA_937921835.1 uncultured Bryobacteraceae bacterium
TGGTGAAGATCAGCGCCCGCAGCGTGTCCTGTGGAACCCGGCGCGCGCCGCGAAACTCGATCGCCTCGATGACGTTCTCGATTTCCGCGGGTTTGACCGGTTCGGCGGCCGGTTTCGGAGCTTCGAAAGGACTCGGAGGCGGGGGCTGCTGGGGTTTGCCGGGTTGGGGCTCGGCCGCCGGAGGGACCGATTCGAAAGGACTCCGCGGCTCCGGCGCTTGCTGAGCCGGCCGCCGTTCGGGAACCGGGCGCGGAGTGGCCTCCTGCGCAGCCGCCCGCCCTTCCAGGAACGTTACGGGGAGCGATAGACACACCAGAAGGGCGCACAGGCTTCCAGGCCTGGAAAACTTCATCTAACGCGAGTTCCTTTCCACTCTACGCCTACATCAGGACGTCCACTGCCAAACTCCGGTTTCAGATGATGCGGCGAGGATCGATCTCCTATTTTAGCGTACTGCTCGCGGGCGGTGTACCAACCCAACCAGGGACTTTATGACCGCGCGCCTCGACACCGGGAGCGCCTCCGGCCGGAGGCAATCGGCCAGTGCCCGCGGCCGACCCGCCCTGTTGCGCCAAAGACACACAGGAATTCCCGCACTGTGGCGAACCCGCCACACCTGGGTCTCGCAACCTGCCGCGAATCAGCCGGATCCAAGTGGGTCCCGGCGTGCTACGAAGGAGCGTTTGTTCTGGTCCCACTCACGGGGCCTGGCGCGGAGGGCATGGTTGCGATTTGAAACGACGGTTCAGCGCGCTGTCGAAGTCGGCGGCGTCGGTCTGCATAGCGGAGTTGCGGTGCGCATACGGATTGTTCCCGCGCCGCCCTCGACCGGGATCGTCTTCGTCCGCACGGATCTCGACAACTTCCAGGTGCCGGCGAGTTGGCGGCACGTGGCCCGCGTCAGCTACGCCACCAGCCTGATGCGGCAAGGCGTGCTGATCTCGACCACCGAGCATCTGCTGAGCGTGTTCTACAGCATGGGCGTGGACAACGCCTTCGTCGAGATCGACAATCTCGAGGTGCCCATCCTCGACGGCAGCGGGCAACCCTTCGTCGAGCTGATCCGGGCCGCCGGTCTCAAGGTGTACCGCCGCCGGCGGAGGTACCTGCGCATCCGGCGGCCGGTGTCGGTGGAGGCCGGCGCCAAGCGGATCACGATCCTGCCCGCCGACCGCTTTCTGCTGAGCTGCGACGTGTTTTTCGATCATCCGCTGGTGGGCCGCCAGAGCCTCGAACTCGAAGTCACCCCGGAGCGCTACGCCGCCGCCATCGCGCCCGCGCGGACCTTCGGCTTCCTGCACGAACTGGAGCAGATGCGCAACATGGGCCTGATCCGCGGCGCGAGCCTGGAAAACGCAGTGTGCTTCGAGCGCAGCTCCATCATGAATCCGGGCGGGCTCCGGTTCCCGGACGAGTGTTGCCGCCATAAGGCTCTCGACCTGGTCGGCGACCTGGCGCTGATCGGCAAGCCGCTGCTCGGGCACGTGATCGCCGAACGCGCCGGCCACGCCATGCACGCCGCTCTGGTGGCGCGCATCATGTCGGATCCGTCGCTGTACGAAATCGTCAGCTTCGATCAGCTCGCCGGCCGGGTGGCGCACGCCCTGGTATCCTGAGCGTGGCGGCGCCTGTCGCCGCCCGCCGCGCATGAACCGCTGGCTGACGGTCCCGAATCTGCTGACGCTCACCCGTATCGCGATGACCCCGTTCATCGCCTGGACGATCCTGCTGCCGGCCCCGCGGCAGGCGCTGGCGCTGCTGTTCGCCGCCGGGTTGACCGACGGCGCCGACGGCTACCTGGCGCGGCGCTTCGGGTGGGGTTCGAGCGCCGGCGCGGTGCTGGATCCCATCGCGGACAAGTTCCTGATGGCCGCCACGTATATTGCGTTGTGGCGGGTGGGATTCCTGCCCGGCTGGCTGATCGCGCTGGTCTTCGGCCGCGACGTGCTGATTCTGGCGGGCGCGGGGGTTCTTCTGGCCCGCCGCCTCCGGCGCGAGTTCCGCCCCTCGCGCTGGGGCAAACTCAGCACCTTCGTACAGCTCTTGACCGCCACCGCCGTGCTGGCCGCAGCCGCATTCCCGGCGCCGCCGCTCGAGGTTCTGCCCCGGGCGTTGATCCCGCTGGCGGCCGCCGCCACCGTGTGGAGCGGCATCCATTATTTCCACATGGGCCTGATCCGGCCCGCACCCGCGGCGCCGGCTCCGAAGGACAGCCCCGCCCGAAGGCGCTCCGGCTAGCGCGCCCCGTTCGCCGGCCGCCCGGCCTGCGGATGGTATTCTGAAGTGCATCGGCATGGCATACAGCGATCTGCGCGACTTCATCTCCGCACTCGAAAAGGCGCGTGAGTTGAAGCGCATCCCCTTCGAGGCCGATCCGGTGCTCGAAATCACCGCACTGGCCGACCGCTCGGTCAAGAGCAGCGGACCGGCGCTGCTGTTTGAGAAGCCCAAGGGCAGCGCCGTGCCGGTGCTCATCAACGCCTTCGCCAGCATGCGCCGGATGGAGATCGCCCTCGAAGTGGAGTCCGTCGAGGAGGTGGCGCGGCGCATCTCGGAATACCTCGAAATGCGCATGCCTCAGGGGCTGCTCGGCAAAATCAAAATGCTGCCCAAGCTGGCCGGGATGGGCGCCTTCTTCCCCAAGACCGTCTCCGGCGGCCCGTGCAAAGAGACCGTCCGCCGTGACGGGTTCTCGCTGTTCGAGTTCCCCATCCTGCACTGCTGGCCGCAGGATGGCGGGCGCTTCATTACACTGCCCATGGTGTTTTCGCGCAACCCCGACACCGGCAAGCGCAACTGCGGCATGTACCGCATGCAGGTCTTCGACGAGCGCACCACCGGCATGCACTGGCAGACCCACAAGCAGGGGGCCGAACATTACCGCCGCCTGCGCGCGCGCGGCCAGACCACGCGCATGGACGTGGCCGTGGCCATCGGCGCCGATCCCGCCACGATGTATTCCGCCATCCTGCCGTTGCCGCCCGACCTCGACGAAATGATGATCGCCGGTTTTCTGCGCGGCCAGCCGGTGGAAATGGTGAAGTGCGAGACCTCGGACCTTGAGGTGCCGGCCAACGCCGAGATCGTCCTCGAAGGCTACCTCGAGCTGGGCGAATTGCGCCGCGAGGGGCCCTTCGGCGACCACACCGGCTACTACTCCCTGGCCGACGAGTACCCCGTCTTCCACCTGACGGCCGTGACCCGCCGGGACAACCCCATCTACCACAC
>CAKZVG010000498.1 GCA_937921835.1 uncultured Bryobacteraceae bacterium
AATCCCCGAGCCGCGCCCGAGCAGGGGGAGGGCGCGCCGCCGCGTCTCCGAGCGCACCACCATCGCGCCATGCGACAGATCCTTTCGCGGATCGAGCTTGCCGAGGATGTAGTGGTCCCGCACCGGCCCGCCGTCGCGGGCGTCGCCCTGCTCCTGAATGTAGGTCTCGACGACCGGGCGGTAATTGCGGATCCTTTCGACGAAGTCCCGTTCGCCGGCCGCGATCCGGTCGAGCAGCCGCTCGACCAGGGCGTCATCCTGCGCCGCGGCGATGCGCCCGCCGGCCGCCAGGATCAGAATCAGTTTGCGCAGCATCTTTTGTCACCCGCTAATAGGCCAATCGAAACGCAACCCGGATGATGGCCTCGAAGTCCACCGCCCGCCCGCCCGCCGTGGCCGGCCGGAAGCGGATGCGCCGCGCCGCCGCCACCGCGTTCTCATCCAGTCCGTGCCCCAGACCCTGCCGGACCCGCCGGACCCGGACCTCGCCTCCGGCCGTGAAGACCACCTCCAGCAATACCTCGCCCTCGATCCGCGCGGCGCGCGCCTCCGGGGTGTAATCGGGCCGGGGTTTTTCGAGGATCGTAACGCCCTGCTCGACGGCGGGCGGGGGGCTCTGCCGCCGCGCCGGAGGTGGCGCCGCGGCCGCCGCCGCGACGGCGAAGCCCGCCTCCGATGCCGTCCGCCGTGGAGGCGCCGGCGCCACTTCAGTGCTGGCCGGCGCGAAGCCCGCTGTCCCGGCCCCGGCTTGAGTCCGGACCCGCGATGCGCCCGCGGCAGGCGCCGCGGTCACGGCGGCGAAAACGGCGCCCGATGGTTCCATGCGGACGCCCGCCTGTGCTTCACCGGGTTCCCGGATGATATCGAAGGAACCCGCCGGGCTGCCCCCCGCCCGCTCCGGCGGGCGCTGGCTGACCGGTAGCGCGGCGTCGAAAGCCCCCGTTCTGAGCTGGAGCCGCGACTGCCGCTCTGGCGGCGCCTGTTCGGCCGGGTTCTCAAACCCTGCGGCCACGGGCGGGGGCGCCGGAGCGGCGAGCTCCGGGACGCTCGGCATCGCCGCCGGCCGGAGGGCGGCGCTCCGCACTTCCGGGGCGGTGAGAACCGGCTGGCTGGGCCGCGGCGGGATGAGGTATGCAAGACGCCTCGGCTCCGGCGCCGAAGCCCCGGGTGGCGCCGCTGCCAAGCTCTTGCGCGCCACCCGCCGGGCCGGAGCGGGCGGGGAAACCAGCGGAATGTAGGAAATCCCCCGCTCCGCTTCCAGCTCCGTTCTGGGAACGGGAGCAGGCAGCAGCCACACCAGCGCCAGAGCGGCGCCATGCAGTGCGAAGCTCAGGGGAAACGACGCGCGAAAGACCATCCCCGCTCCGCATCGGCAGGATCGGGGCGGTCTTTAGCCTTAAGGCGCTATCCGGGCGGGAGGATCTTCGTAATGTCGTTATACAGTACGAAGACAACCACCGCCATCAGGAACACAAAACCCAGTTTGAACACCGCGTCCTTAACCTGGAGACTCAGGTCGCGGCGCATGATCATCTCCACCAGCAGCAGGAGAATCACGCCGCCGTCGAGAATCGGAATGGGCAGCAGGTTGAAGATCGCCAGATTCAGGCTGACCATGGCCATCAGGCCGATGAAGGCCGCCGCTCCTTCGCGCGCCGCGGCGCCGGAGAGGCGGGCGATGCCGATCGGCCCCTCCAGCGTCTTGGCCGACATGCGGCGCTCAACGATTCCGCGCAGGAATTTGAAGATGAGTCCGGCGCTCTTGATGTTCTGGCGCACCGACTCGGTCAGAGCCTGATGGAAAGGAAGCTGGACGATGAGGTAGCGGGGCTCGGGCTGGATGCCGATCATCCAGCGCGGCTGTCCGTCCATATCGGCATATTTGGGCTGGACCGTCACCGTGTGCTCGCTGCCGTCCCGGGAGTAAACGATCTCGACCGGTCTTCCGCCACTGGCGCGAATGATTTCATGAAGACGGGCGGCCGAGCGGACCGGCCGGCCGTTCAGCGCCACGATGATGTCCCCGGGACGCAACCCTTTCTGCTCGGCATCCATGCCCGGCACGACGGCTGCGATCTGAATCTCGTTCTGCTCGGTCCAGCCCGCCTGGCCAATGCCCGTGCGCTCGTCGAAGGCCGGCGTCACGATCATCGGAGGCAACTGTTTGCCGTCGCGTTCGACCACCACCGTCAACGGCTGCCGGGCGCTCGAAACTTCCTTAATCAGCACATCCTCCCAGCGCGGGTTCACCAGCTCGTCGAGCCGCATAATGCGGTCGCCTTCCTGAATGCCCGCTTTCGCCGCCGGAGAATCCGGGATCACGTAGCCGACCGTAGCCGCCACGCCGGGATCCGGCGGCTTCGGGTACTTCACCATGAAGAGCCCGGTAAGCAGGGCCACCGCCAGGACAATGTTCATGGCGGGTCCGGCGAAAGCGATCACCAGCCTCTGCCAGCGCGGCTTGCTCAGGAACCCGCGCGGGTCCGATTGTTCATCGCCGGGCTGCTCACCCGCCATCTTCACGTAACCCCCAAAAAGGATCAACGAGAAGCGGAAGTCGGTTTCCCCTTTTCGGAATCCGAACAGGCGCGGCCCGAAGCCAAAACTGAAGGTTTCCACCCGCACGTCGAAAAAGCGCGCCGCCCAGTAGTGCCCCAGCTCGTGAATCAGGATCATGACCCCGATCAGGACCAGCAGCCACCAAAGATTTTCAAATAAGACCATCTGCTTCTATGCTTTCACAAAATCCCGCGGGACGTTGCGGCCCTTCGCGCCCCACTCGTTCAGCACTTCCCGCGCGGTGGCGCGGGAGGCCCGGTCCACCTCGAGGACCTCGCCGATCGATCCCGGCCGCCGCACCGGCACCCGGTTGAGCGTCTCTTCCACCAGTTCCGGGATGCCCGGGAAGGTGAGTTCCCGGTTCAGGAACGCCTCCACCGCGACCTCATCGGCCGCGTTCAGCGTGCAGGGGGCAGACCCCCCGGTCCGCATGGCTTCCGCCGCCAGCCGCAGGGCCGGGAACTTCTCCCTGTCCGGCGGCAGGAACTGCCAGCTTCGCGGCGACCTCCAGTCCATCCTGGCGACCGTTGCCGTACTCCGTTCGGGATAGGTCAACGCGTATTGAATCGGCATTCGCATGTCGGTTGTTGAGAGCTGCGCGATCACGCTGCCATCCCGGTATTCCACCAGCGCGTGAACGGAAGATTGCGGGTGGATGACCACTTCTACCTCATCGGGCGAAAAACCGAACAGCCAGCACGCCTCGATTACCTCGAAACCCTTATTCATCAGGCTCGCGGAGTCGATCGTGATGCGCCGCCCCATCTTCCAGGTGGGGTGATTGAGCGCCTCCTCCGGAGTCACCCCGGCCAGACGCGCCACCGGAACGTCCCGGAACGGGCCGCCCGAGGCGGTCAGGATCAGGCGCACCGCCTCGCCGCGATCTCCGGCTCGCAGGCACTGGTGAGCGCCGTTATGCTCGCTATCGACCGGGATCATTTCCGTGCCCGCCGCGCGCGCCGCCGCCATGATCAATTCGCCGCTGGCGACCAGGACTTCTTTATTGGCCAGCCCGATCCGCTTGCCCCGCCGCACCGCCTCGTAGGTCGCCTCCAGCCCCGCCACTCCCACGATCGCCGACATCACGAAGTCGGCTTCGCCTGCGATGGCCGCCTCCACCGTGGCCCGGTTGCCGCAGGCCAGTTCCGGCCACTCGCGGCGGCCCAGAGCGGCACTCCCCAACCGATCTATTAGATTCCGCCGGGCGGACTCCGTTGCAACAACCGCCATCCGCGGGCGGAACTCGAGGATCTGCCGGACCAGAACGTCCACGTTGCCGCCGGCCACCAGGGCGTGCACGGAAAACCGGCCCGGATGCTTCCGGACTACATCAAGAGTGCTGGTTCCGATGGAGCCGGTGGAGCCGAGCACGGTAAGAGTGCGCATGAAGACCGACCAACATCATAACCAATCGCCGGGCGGACTGGCCAGCCGCGGGCTCGCTAAGCGGTGAAAACTCCTAGACGGCCTCGAAGCCCGCGCCGTTGCGTCATTTGTGCTCCAGCCGGGGGCGCCGCGCCGCAGCGGCTTGCGGCAAGGGCGCACGCGGCCCGTGCGGCGAGCGTCACAGCCACAACCGCGCCGCCAGGAACAGAGCGCAGGTCAAGCCAGGAAACGCCGCGTCCCTGACGCCGGCCGGGCGCCGCTCCGGCTCCGGCCACTCGCCCGTGAACCCCCGCGCCAGCATCGCGGCGTGAACCCGCTCGGCGCGGTCCCAGCTTCGCAGCAGGAGCGCTCCCAACTGGCGGCCGTACACGCGAAATCGCTCTTTGCCGAGCGGCCGCACGGTGCGTGAGTTGCGCGCCCGCTCCAGGCGCGCGTACTCCTCCGAAAGCAGGTCCGTGTAGCGGTGCATCATGCCGAGGATCAGGTTGAGCGAGGCGGGCGAGCGCAAACGCCGCAACGCCGCCAGCAGTTCTCCGAGCGGCGTGGTGCCCGTAAGGAACGCCAGCAGCAGGGCGGCCGCGTAGCCCTTCGCCGCCACCGAAGCGGCCGCCGGGAGACTCCCGGCCTCAAAGGCCAGCAGACCCGCCGCCAGCAGCAGGAAGGGCGAGACGGCCAGAGTTCGAAAGAAAAGGTGGCGGGCGCTTGCGCGCCCGGTGAGGATCAACAGCAGGCACAGCGCGAAGTAAGCCGGGAACGGCGACAACACGGCGCGCGGCGTCGAAACCACAATGACCGCCGCGCCAACCACCGTCAGCAGGCGCGCCGCGGGGTCCAGCCGCTCAAACAGGTCCCTCACAGCGGGATCGCCAGCAGCGCCGGCCGCGCCGAGCGGAGAAACACCACGATCGCGGCCGTGATGGCCCCCTCGAGCGCGGCCGCGCCCAGGTACAGAGCGCTCAGCAGGAAGAAGCCCTTGCCGTAACCGGCCAGGGAGAACTCGATGGCGATGAGCACGGCCGGCGCCAACACGCCCAGAAAGCCGGCTGCGAAGGCGCGCGCGGCATCCGGTCCGGCCGGCAGCCGCCACAGCACGGCGGCCAGCAGCGCGCCCGCGCCCATGTTGCCGGCGTTGACGCCCAGCGTGAGCAGACCGCCATGTTGAAACAAAACCGTTTGAAACAAAAGCGCCGCGAAAATCACCGGGAAGGCCCGCCGCCCGGCCAGCACTCCCGCCAGTCCGTAAAGCCCCAGATGAACCGACGTGCCGCCCAGTGGAAAATGAATCAGCGAGGCGGCGAAGCTCGCCGATGCCAGCATGCCCAGGCGGACCACCTCCCCGGAATCAATGCGTCTGCCCAACCAGTAGATGGAAGTCAAGGATACGGCGTGACCCAGGCCGCACCACAGCGGCGGAAGAATCCCATCGGCGATATGCATTACCAGCTCACCGCGAGCGACGTTTCGTAGTTGACGAAATCGTAGGCCGCGCCCTTGGGCGCGGGGTCGCGCAGCGCCACCGAGAAAAGCGCCGCGCCCCCGCCCGCCGCGGGCCGGTACACCAGCCGTCCGCCGGCGCCGGTCTTGCCCGCTTCGGCGGCTTTGGCCGCCCCGGCCGGGAACACCTCCACCGTGGCGCCGGCGGCCGGCCTGCCCTGTTTCAGCAGACGCAGAGTCCAGGCGCCGTTGGCCAGGGTTCCGGTCAACTCAAACTCGAGACCCACCGGTTGGCCGTCCAGCGGCGCGCCGCGCGGAGCGCCGGCGTAGGCGACCGCCGTGCGCAGCGTCCGCGAGGCCTGCGTGGCCGACGGGTTGCGGTCTCTGCCTCCCGGCTTGACCCCGCCCGGTGTGCGGCTGGTGACGCCCCGGTCCTGGACGAAGGCGATGCGGTGCAGCCCGGCCTCCTTCACCTGGAACGGCGCCGCCACCGCCGGTCCGGCCGCCGCCGGGGCCAGTTTCACCCTCGCGCCGGAAGGCGCCAGCACGAACAAATCAACCTGGCGCGCGTTGATCGCCTCCTCGCTCTCGGGGAACTTGTGGCCGTGCCCGATCCGCACCGTCACGGTCTTGCCCGGTGCGAGCGGTTCGGTGACGGGCGCCACCCAGGTGTAGTGAGCCAGGGCGGCGGCCGCGAGCACGGGAGCGGCGGCGGCGGTCCGCAAGGCAGCTCGGTTCATGGCGGAAACTCCTCCCTCTTGCGGATTTTCGCACGATTGTTATGTTAGTGATACGGAAACCGCTCTTATGAACCGCTTTTTCGTCTCCCTGGCCGCCGCGCTCAGCCTGCTGCCCGGCCTTGCCCGCGCGCACGGACTCGATCTCTCCGCCACCCTCTCGGCTCCGGTGGTGATCGTCCGCGCGTCTTACGGCGGCTCCGAGCCCGTGCCGTTCGCCAAAGTGCAGGTGTTCGCCCCCGGCGAGCCGGAGCGGGAGTATCAGACCGGAACCACCGACCG
>CAKZVG010000499.1 GCA_937921835.1 uncultured Bryobacteraceae bacterium
CAGGGCCACGCCGCGGGAGATGAACTGGAACCACTCGCCGGTGGCCGCGTTCTTGAACCAGTTATTGTAATTGCTCTCCCGGCGGTAACCGTTGACGCGGGCGAAAAGGCGGTGGTTGTCGGAGAGGTTGTGGTCGACGCGGGCGGTATGGCTCCAGTAGTCCAGCGTCTCTTTTTCGTTAATGAGGGGCAGATTGTTCCGGCCGTCGGCGGTGCCGGCGGTGGTGGGGAGCAGGTAGAAACCCAGGATCTTGGTGGCGATGGGGCTGATGCGGGCGGCGGGGACGATGTTGCCGGGCAAGGGATCGCTTTGGTAACGCCCGCCGGCGATGGCCCGGCGCGTCGCGGGATCATAGATCTGGTAGTTGGCGCCGAGGCGGAGCAGATCCGAGAAATCGCCCGCGCGCTGCTTCGCGGTCGGCACGGTCAGGGTCGCGCCGCGCGGCTCGACGGTCGTGATCCCCTCGTAACCGTACATGAAAAAGGTTCTGTTCTTGCCGTTGTAGAGCTTCGGCAGGATCACCGGGCCATTCGCGCTGACGCCCCAACGGTCGTAAGTGAAGTCGCCGCGCGGCTGCCCGTTCAGATTCGCGAAGAACGAATTGGCGTCAAAGGACGGGTGCTTCTTGTTGTAATAAGCGGTGCCGTGCAGCACATTGGTGCCGGACTTCAAGCTGACGTTCACCACGCCGCCCTCGGTCTGCCCGACGCTGGCGTCGAAGGGCGCGGTCTGCACCTTGAACTCCGCCACCACGTCGGCGGGCGGCACATAGGAGGAGATCACCTCGTTGTTGCCGGCGGTGGAGGTATTGGGAACGCCATCCAGGCTGAGCTCGTTTCTTCCCGAGCGGGCGCCGTCCATGGCGTAGGCGGCCATGTGGCTGGGCGCGTAGGGCTGATCGAAGCGGGCGTGCGACTGGGTGAAATTGGCGCCCGGCGCGAGCTTGATCAGGTGGAACGGCACGCCGTGCGGGATGGGCAATTCGGCTACGCGGCGCGCGTCCACCACTTGTCCCATGGAGGCGTTGGTGGTCTCAAGCAAGGGCGTTTCGGCGCTGACAGTGACCGTCTCGGCGATGCCGCCCACCTCGAGGGTGATGTTGATCTCCAGGCGGTCGTCCACGCGCAGTTCGATACCGTCGCGGACGAAACGCTTGAAGCCCTCCTTTTCGACCGTGACGCGATAGGTCCCGAGGATGAGGAAGGGCGCCTGGTAGTTGCCTTGCTCGTTGGTGGCGGCGCGGGTCGTGGTCCCCGTGGCAAGGTTCTCGATGAGCACTTCGGCGCCCGGGATCACCGCGCCGGTGGTGTCGCTGACGCGGCCGAGAATGCGGCCGCGGGCCTCTTGTGCCAGGCACACGCCGGCCACCGTCGCCAGTCCCAGGACTATCGAACACGCGCGAGAAAACATTCCAACCTCCGGGCCGTGAGAAACAGCCCCTGATCCATGCTGTCGCATCGGGGGCCGGAACACAAGACCAACGCGCAACGGATTTGGTGAAGCCGCCATTCGGAAATTCTGAAGCCGGCCCGGAACGCGGCGCAGCGGGCTGCTAAAATTGTTTCGCCCATGGATCTGCCGCAACTGCGCGCCATCCTCGCCCTGCGCGAACTCGCCAGCTTCGCCAAAGCCGGCGAGCATCTGCACCTTTCGCCGCCGGCCGTGTTCGGACAGATCCGGCAGCTCGAGGAGGAGCTAGGCGAAAAGCTCTATGAGCGGCTGGGCAAGCGGCTGCAACTGACCGCCACGGGGGAACTGCTGGCCGAGTACGCCAAGACTATCGTTCAGCAGCACGACGACGCGGTGCGGGCGTTACGGGGGCAGGGCGGCGGCAAGCGCAGCCTGCTGCGGGTCGGCTGCGGACCGCATACCAGCATCCGCATTCTGCCCTACCTGCTGCGCGCCTTCCGGGAAACGAACCAGAGCACTGAAATCCGGCAAACGACCGGCGACGACCTGGGACTGATCCGCGACCTGCGCGCCGGCATTCTCGACGCCGTGCTGATGACCTTGCGGCCTGAGAACCCGGAACTGGAGCAACTTCCGCTCTGGAAATACCATCTGGTCTTCGCGCTGCCGCCGTCGCGCCGCCGCACCACGCTGGCCGAACTGCGCCAACTGCCGTTCCTGGTGCTGCACCGCCCGGTGGTCATCGACGCCGCCGTGCGCCGCCACTGCGACGACGCGGGCTTCACGCCGGCGGCGCTGTTTGAAAGCGATCAGCCCGACGCGATCAAGGAACTGGTGAAGCTTGGCGTAGGCGCGACGGTTCTGCCGCTCTGGAGCGTCGCCCAGGAAGCCGGGCGCGGCGAGTTGCGGATCATTCATCCCAGGCGGCGCCGCTACTACTCCTTCGGCTGGCTGTACCGCCCTTCCAAGTACCCCTCGAAGCCGCTGGCGGCGCTGCTCGCCACCGGCGCCCGCTGGGCGGAATGGTGGCCGCTGGCGGAGTACGTCTCGCCGGCCGCCGGGGAAGAGCGGCGCGACTGATTCGGAAAAGCTGAAGCGTGGCTTCGGAAAATCCGCTGGCGCGACGCGCGCGGATGCCGTAGAAAGGAAAGGGAGCGGATACCATGTCACGCCTCACTCAACTCGAGATGCGCCGGGTGGACCCGCCGGGTCCGGAAGAGACGGCGCGGCTGGACACCGCCGGGCTGCGGCGGGCGTTCCTGCTGGAAGGGCTGTTCGTTGAAGGGGAGGTGACGCTGGCCGCCACCTCCCTGGACGGGATGGTGGCGGGCGGGGCGTTTCCGCACCAGGCGCTTCGCCTGCCCGGATTGCTCGATGAGCGGGAAGCCGGCATCGTGAACCTCGGCGCCGCGGGCGTGGTCCGCGTAGGCGGAACGCGCCATGAGCTGGGGACGATGGAGTTCCTCTACGCCGGCCTGGACGGCGGGGACATCGAGTTCCACCCGCCCGGCGTCTACTATCTGGTGGCCTGCCCGGCGCAGGCGCGGCATCTTACGAGCAAGTCCGGCTCGGCGCAGGCGGTGACCCTTGGAGACGCGGCCGGCGCCAGCCTCCGCACCATCCGCAAGTTCATCACCCCCGGCATCGTCCCGAGTTCCCAGCTTGTCATGGGCTACACGGAACTCGCGCCCGGCAGCGTCTGGAACACGATGCCGGCCCACACCCACCAGCGGCGGAGCGAGATCTATCTTTACTGCGGTCTGGGTCCGAACGTGGTCTTCCACTTCCTGGGGCAACCCGGCGAAACGCGCCACCTGGTGGTTCGCGACCGCGAAGCCGTTCTCTCGCCCCGCTGGTCCATCCACAGCGGCGCGGGCACGGCCGCGTACAGGTTCGTGTGGGCCATGGCCGGCGAGAACCAGGACTTCGCCGACATCGATCCGCTGGCATTCGGGGACTTGCGCTAATGAACCATCAGAACCTTCTCGATCGCGTCGAACGGCTCTACACGCCCATTCTGCTCGACGTCATGGATTCGCTCGGCCTCGGGCGCCGCTTTCTCGGCGAGCGGGTGCAGCACCTCTTCTCCGACCCGTTCGTGAAGGTATGCGGAGAGGCGTTTCCCGTGCGCGTGGCCAAGACCGCCGAGTATGTCGAAATCGACAACCTGCTGCGCATGGTGGACGCGGCGCCGCGCGACGCCATGTTGGTGGTGGCGGCGGATGAGGACTGCGACTGCTCGCTGTGGGGCGGTCTGATGAGCGCGCGCTCGAAGAGCCGCGGCGCACGCGGCGCGGTGGTGAACGGCGCGGTGCGCGACGTGGCGCAGATCGCGGCCCTTGGGTTTCCGGTTTTCGGAGCCGCGCGCAATCCGCAGGACATCCGGCGGCGGGGCATGACGGCCGCATACAACTGCCGGGTGGAGTTCTTCGGCGTCGGAATCGAACCGGGCGACCTGATCTTCGGCGACGCCAACGGCGTCATCGCCATCCCGGCCGCCCGCGCCGCGGAGATCGTCGCGCTGGCCGAACTTGGGTTCGAGGAGGAGTCCTCGACACAGGCCGGCCTGGAGCGCGGCGAGTCGGCCGAGGGAGTATTTCAACGCTACGGACGTTTCTGACCGGCCTTTTCAAGGAGTAAGTGACTTATGACAAGGATCGCCGTCCTTCTTACTGCAAGCGTGTTGTTTCCGGCGGCTCTGGCCGCCGCCGGTCCCTACGGCGCCAAGTGGCGATCGGTGGCCGACAAGCTCATCCAGACCCCGCCTGAGAATTGGCCCTTCAACTGGGGCGAGGGCGTGCAGAAGATCGGGCTGATGAAGATCCACGAGCGGACCGGCGAGGCGCGCTACGCCGATTACGTGGAGCAGTGGACCGAGTTCCACCGCGCCAAAGACATCTCCGAACTGCTGAATCTGCCGCCGGTCAAGCGCGGGCGCCCGGGTTACTGCGGCCACTGGAGTCCCGGAACCGCGGTGCTGTATCTCTATCTCGCGCGCAAGAAGCCCGAGCACCTGCGGCTGGCCGAGCAGGTGAACGCCTTCATCGTGCAGGGCGCCGAGCGCTCCCCGGAAGGCGGCCTCGGGCACTGGCTCGACAGCCATCAGCTTTGGGTCGACACGCTCTACATGGCCTGCCCGCTGCTGGCCGGGCTGGGCAACCTGCACGGCAAGAAGGAGTACATCGACGATGCCGCCAACCAGATCCTGGAGCAGGCGCGCTATCTCCAGGACCCGAAGACCGGCTTGTTCTACCACATGTGGGACTGGAAGGAGAAGACGAAATCGCCGGGCTTCTGGGGGCGCGGCAACGGCTGGGTCCTGATGTCGGTCGCGGACACGATGGAGTTCATGGACCGCAAGCATCCCGCCTGGAAGCCGCTGCGCCAGGTGGCGGAGAAGATGCTGCGCGGGCTGCGGCCCTTGCAGGACCGCGATGGGCTCTGGCATACCGTGCTGGACGATCCCAACAGCTACCAGGAGACCTCGGCGAGCATGATGTTCGCCTACGGGATGCTGAAGCTGGTGCGGTTGGGCGTGCTTCCGAAGGCGAACGCCGCGCTGGCCAGAAAAGCATGGTCGGCAGTGAACGAGTTGTACGTAAAGGATGGAGAAGTCACCGGCGTCTCGGCGGGAACCATGCCGCAAGGCTCGGGCCACTATCTCGAACGCCCGCGCGGCGTCTACACCT